>DATGVY010000247.1:0-1563 GCA_035299845.1 Streptosporangiaceae bacterium | reverse complement strand
CACGATGCCGGCATGCTGGTCGCGGCGCTGGCCGGGAAGGCCGAGCATGCGCGCGGTCACGTCGCCAGCGGAGTGGACATCGTCGTGGCCCAGGGCTACGAGGCAGGCGGGCACACCGGCGAGATCGCGAGCATGGTGCTCGTACCGGAGATCGTCGACGCGGTCGGCGCGCAGGCGCCCGTGCTGGCCGCGGGCGGGATCGGATGCGGCCGCCAGATAGCCGCCGCTCTCGCGCTGGGCGCCGTCGGCGTCTGGATGGGCTCGGCCTGGCTCACCACCGAGGAGTACACACTGTCGGCGGCCATGCCCGCCATGCGCGAGGCGCTACTGGCGGCCACGTCGTCGGACACCGTCCGCGCGCGGATCTACAGTGGCAAACCTGCCCGTCTGCTGAAGAACCGCTGGACACAGGCGTGGGCACAACCGGGCGCTCCCGAGCCGCTCCCCATGCCGCTGCAGAACCTGCTGGTCAGCGAGGCACACCAGCGGCTGATGCGCTCGGGCCGGCCCGACGTGGTGCCCATGCCGGTTGGGCAGATTGTCGGCCGGATGAATGAGGTCCGCCCGGTCGCCGAGGTGATCAAAGCTCTGCTGCAAGAGGTCGACGAGGCCCTGACCCGGCTTGAGGGCCTGCGCTCGCCGGCGGAAGCTGACCCGGGGAACACTGACCGGGGAAAGCCGACCGGGGAAAGCTGACCAGGGAAGGCTGACCGGGGAAAGCTGACCCGGAACGCTGACCCGGAACGCTGACCCGGAACGCTGACCGGGCAGCAAGGTCAGGTCCGCACGGCCTGCTCGAGGACGGCTCCGGCGGCGAGCAGGCGCTCCTCGCTGCCGGCCGGGCCGATGAGCTGAACGCTGGCTGGCAGTGGCCCGCCGGTTGGTACCGGCAGGGCCAGCGCGGGAACGCCGGCCAGGTTGACCGGTGCCGTGAGCCCCCGGATCCGGAGCATTTCCCTGGCGTTGTCGAGAGTCGGCGGGAACCCGAGCAGCGTCGGGAGGGCCAGCAACTCGACCTGGTCCCACAGCGACGACAATGTCGCCCGCCACCGGGCCGCCTCCTGGCGGGCCGCACCGAGCGCCGCCGGGCTGACCTCGCTGGCCGCGCGCAGCCGGCCCAGCACGTCGCGGCCGATCCGATCCGGTGCGGCCCTGACCAGCGCGCCGTCGGATGCCCACGCCTCGGCGTCGAGCACGGTCAGCGCCGCGGTCATCGCGGAGTCGAGTCCCGGCAGGGTGATCGGCATGATCTGCCAGCCCGCCGAGGCCAGCGCTGAATCGACGGCCGCGTCGATGGCGGGGTCGGCATCCATCGCCAGTCGCCCGACGACCCGAGGCGACCGGGCGGACACGGCGAACCCGGGTTCGAGCAGCGCCATCCCGGCGATCAGGCCGGCCACATCACGCGCCATGGGACCGACGGTGTCCAGGCTCGGCGCAAGCGGCCACACGCCGGTCAGCGGTACCCGGCCCCACGTGGTTTTCAGGCCGGCTACCCCGCAGCACGCCGCGGGGATCCGGATTGACCCTCCGGTGTCCGACCCGTACGCCACGTCGGCCTCG
>DATGVY010000246.1:0-4055 GCA_035299845.1 Streptosporangiaceae bacterium | reverse complement strand
CCTCGTGGTCTGCATCCCCTGCCACAAGGCCATCCACGCGAGCAAGCCAATCACGCTCACGGCATAGTCGCCGGAGAGCTACGTGCCGGGAAACTGGCCCGCGTGGTTCGGACCGGAGGCCGCTGGAAAAGGACCTGCCCCACTAGCAGGCACCTCGCCAGCGGCCTACCGGTGTTGCTGCGGAGCCGGTCGAACGTTCTGGTGAGCGTGCGGCAGGTGACGCAGCGCAATACCGGGCGCAAGACCGCCGGGATCGACGGGGAGGTCGCGCTGACTCCCGAGGCCAGGGCAGAGGTGGCGGTGCGGGTGCACCAGTCCATCGGCTCCTGGAATCCCCGCGCGGTCAGGCGCGTGTACATCCCGAAGGCATCAAACCGTGCAAAACTGAGGCCGCTCGGAATTCCCGTGATCATGGACCGGTGTCATCAGAACCGGGTTAAGAACGCGCTGGAACCCGAGTGGGAGGCCCGGTTCGAGCCCCGATCGTATGGGTTCCGGCCGGGCCGCGGCTGCCATGACGCGATCGCAGCGATCTACAACACGTGCAAGGGCCCCCGGGCCAGGCGCGTGTGGGCGCTGGACGCGGACCTGGCCGCGGCGTTGGATGCGTGTTCACACTGCTCCTTTTGTTCATTGTGGTGGTCAGAACAGCCCGTTTTGGAGGGCTGGGGGTTCGATACGCAGGCCTTTCCTGCGTCCGGTGCGGACGTGGACGGCGCGGAGCCTTCCGTCTTTGACACGTTGCATGATGGTCTGGCGGGTGACGCCGTAGGCGAGGGTGGCTTCGAGCATGGCGAGCCAGCCGTCCGGGGCGTCGTCGACGAACAGGGCGCGGATTTCGGGAGTGAGGCGGATCCGCCAGGGGGCGCCGGGGGTGAGCTGCTCGCCGGCGATGAACCCGTCGCCGAGCCAGCGGTGCAGGGTGGAGGGGGCGAGGCCGAGTTCGGCGGCGGCGTCGGCCACGGTGAGCAGTTCTCCTTCTTGCGGGTCGTCGCTTGGCTGGTGGCGGGCGATGCCCCAGTAGTGCCTCAGGCCCTGGACCTTACCGGCGGTGTATGACATTCCGCGGGGCGTGGTGCGGCCCTGCCGGTTGAGGATCCCGGCGATCTTGGCGTCTGGGTAGTGGACCGCGAGACGCCGGGCCAGGGCGACGGTGTCCTCGTCGGTGCGGATCTTGGGGGGCTTGCGCTTGAGCGGGACGGTCAGCTCAGTGATCGCGCCGCCTTTCCAGCGCAGCAGCAGGTCGGCGCGCCCGTCGGCGTGGTCGCGGCAGACGGTGATCTTTACTTCGTCCAGCAGGGTGCGCAGCAGCTGCTTGCGGTCCTTGTCGGTGGTGGTGGGCGCGTTCCATACCTGGTGCAGGTCGTCGCCGAGGGCCAGGACGGCGGTGTGCTCGGCGGCGGTCAGGGCCTTGGGACGGTGCTGCTGGCGGCGGGCCAGCTCGTTCTCGGCGTCGGCCAGTGCCTGCAGCGCGGTGTTCCACTCGGCTTCCAGGCCGCGGGCGGCCAGCCGGTTTTCCGGGTCGACCGCCCGGTAGCGGCGTTCGGCGCGGCTGGCCTGGTAGCGGGCTTGTTCCGCCTGGCGGCGGTGCTGGTCCAAGACGGCGTCGTGGCCGGCCTCCAGCTGGCGGGCTGCCAGCAGGCAGGCATCAAGCGCGGCTGGCTGGAGCGCGGCCAGGAACGCGTCGGCGACCGCGGCGTCGATCGCGGTGCCGCCGGCCCGCAGGTGCCGGACGCCGCGGCCGTTGACGATGTCGCCGCTGGTGCAGTAGTAGCCGGGGGCGGACTTGGCCGGCCCGTCGTAGTAGACGGCCAGTTTCCGGCCGCAGTCCCCGCAGGTAGCCAGGCCCTGGCACAGGGCGCAGCCCTCCCGGACCGCGCCGGTGCCGGGCTGGTGGGCCTGGGGGCGGATGTTGCCGGCCAGGCGGGCCTGGCCGGCCTGGTAGGTGTCCCAGTCGATGAAGCCCTCGTGGTGGCCGGGGATCAGCACCTCCCACTGGTCTTGGGGAAGCACGCGGCGCCGCTTCTTCAAGGTGCCATCCTCGCCCAGGTACTGCTCCTGGCGGGACCGGCCGTAGACATAAGCGCCGGCGTAGGCCGGGTGGGTCAGCGTGGTGTGCACCGCATGGTAGGTGGGTTCCACCCAGGTGATCTCGGGGAGGCTGCCGCGCCGGTAGCCGATCTGCTGCAGCGGCCAGCTCAGGTGCTGGTCTTTGAGCCACAGCCACACCTGGCGTGCCGATCCAGCGACGGCGAACTGGGTGAACACGGCACCGATGACGCTGACCACCTGCTCGTCGGGGTGCCGCAGGATCTCCCCGTCGGCCTCGCCCCAGATCAGCCCCACCGGCAGGCCGCGGCGCAGCTCACCGCGGGCGGCCTTGGTGCGGATCGCGCCGGCCAGCCGGGCCCGCAGCACGTGGAGCTCAGCTTCGGACATAATGCCCTTCATCCCCAGGACCAGCCTGTCGTTGAACAAACCGGGATGATAGAGGCCGTCGGCGTCGGCGACCAGCGTGTCGCAGGCCCCGGCCAGGTCCAGCAGCCGGTACCAGGCCGCATTGTCGCGGGCCAGCCGGGAGACCTCCAGCGCCAGGATGATCCCGACCTGGCCGAGGGCGACCTCGGCGGCCAGCGACTCGAACCCGTCCCGCTGCCCGAGCACCGAGCCGGTTATCCCCAGGTCGGCGTCGATGACCCGGATCGCGCTGCGCGGCCAGCCCAGCTGAGCGGCCCGTTCTGCCAGGTCGTACTGGCGGGTGGTGGACTCCCGGTTCCGTTCGACCTGGGCGAGGGTCGATTGCCGGACGTAGATCAGCGCCGCCCGCGCGCGGTGCGAGGCGGTTATCAGGCCGGGATCACTCATCGCCGTCCCCTCCCGCGCTCGACGCTGCGGCGATCAGGCGGGCCAGCAGGGTGACCGCTGCGGCTACATCCTGCTCGCCGAACTGGGGAAACATCATCCAGGGTGGTGCCGGAACCTCCTCCGGCAGCAGACTGAGCTGGACAGGCTGCACGGTTGTCCTCCTTGACCGGTGACTGCCGTGCAGCCTGCCCCTCCTGGCCGGCCCCGCGGGCAGAAAGGCCGCAAACCAGCACGCATGCGCCCAGCAGGTCGCTGACCGTCCCGAGCGTCGCCGCCGCGCCGGGGCCGTCCTCGCCGCCAGCCGGGGCAGCGTCGGTCCACGCCGCCGGGATCATCCGCTTGCTGCCATCGGCAAGCACCACCAGCAGCTCCGTGCCGCCGTGCCGCCGCAGCCGGCCCAGCACCCGGAGCATCTGCCCCTCCAGCGCGTCACGGTGCCGCGTGACCCGCACTTCCTGCCGCCCGCCGCTCACCGGCCGGCCTTCGTCCCAGCCGGCATCCGGCAGCCAGCCGCATGACACACCGCCTGGGCGGCCCTCGCAGCGTTCACCGCGTCCATGCACAGGGCCGCCTCGCGCAGGTCAACCGGGATGCCCTCGGCGATGCTGGCCGCGATCAGCAGTACCTGCCGCTCCCCGTCCGAGCACGGCAGCACGCCCTGCACCGCGTCTGCTGCCGCCGCGAAGTCGACCACTGCGACCTGGCGGTCCCGGAACACCTCCCAGCCGGCCTCCACCGCCACATCCAGGAAGTCCTGGCGCAGCAGCCAGGTGCGGTGCCCGATCAGCAGCTCAGCGGCCGCCTCGGTCGGCAGCCAGCCCCCCGCCCACGCGCGCATCGCGTCGGCGAGGTCATCGAAGCATGTAGTAAGTGGGGGGGTCGTTCGATACTGTTCCATGGGATCTGGTTCTCAGGGCGGTAAAGCACCATACCCGCCAGCCGTGGATTCTGCTGTATGTGAAGCGGTGGCTGGAAGCGCCGCTGCAACGGCCGGATGGCACCGTAGCCGGGCGGACGATGGGAACTCCACAGGGCGGCTTATGTTCAGCTGAACATAACCCGCCTTATGAACAGTGCCGGGTTATGCGCAGCGCTGGCCTGCCGGCCCTGGTGACAGCGACGCTAGGGGTCGAGCACTGCGCATAACTTTTCCTGGTGCGGAGGCTCACAGGTTGGCGAGCCAGTTGAGC
>DATGVY010000245.1:0-2020 GCA_035299845.1 Streptosporangiaceae bacterium | reverse complement strand
CTTGCCCATCGTAGCGGGCCTGACGTTGGTGAGCATGTTCGTGGCATTCAGCTCACTCACCGACGGGTGACGGTTGAGTTTCGTCAAGCTTTTTGGCCCCGCTTGTCGTCACGAATTTCGGCTCCGGTGTCTGGCTGCTGGCGGCGGCGCTGGGCGCCGGTGGTTCCGGAGGCGCGTCCGCCGCGTTGCCGGTAGGCCTTCTGGCGGCAGGCGTGGCTGCAGTACTGCTGGTAACGGCCGGGGCCGGCCAGCGGCCGGGGCAGCGGCTGGCTGCACTGGTCGCATCGGCGGCGCGGCATATCGTCACGCGCCAGTGCCGCGGTTGCGGGCGGGCCGCGGCGCGCGGGCCGCTGTCTTGCTGGCGGCGAGCCGGTAAGACTGGGTGCCGGTCTCGAGGATGTGCGCGTTGAACGTGACCCGGTCGACGATCGCGGCTACTAGCCGCGGATCGGGGAACACGGTTCCCCATTCGCTGAACGGCAGGTTCGTTCCGATGCCGATCGAGGCGCGTTCCTCGCGTTCGGTGATGATCTGGAACAGCAGCTCGGCGCCGCGGGGGTCGAGCTGGACGTAGCCAAGCTCGTCGAGCAGGAGGAGGTCGAGGCGGCCGTAGCGGCCGACGACGCGGGACAGCTGCCGCTGGCCGGCGGCTTCGGCGAGCTCGTTGACCAGGGCGGCGGTGGTGATATAGCGGACCCGGCGGCCTTGCTCGCAGGCGGCCAGCCCGAGGCCGATGAGCAGGTGCGTCTTGCCGGTGCCGGAGTCGCCGAGCAGAACCAGGGGCTGGCCGGCGTCGATCCACGCGCCGGTGGCGAGGGCGGCGAGCTGGGCGGCGATGCCGGGGACGGCGTCGGTGTTGAAGTCGGCGAGGCGCTTGAGGCGCGGGAACCGGGCTTCGGCGATGCGGCGGGCGCGGCGGCGGCTCGTGCGGTCGTCGGTCTCGGCGGCCAGGAGCTCGGCGAGATAGCCCAGGTGGGTCTGGCGTTCCCGGACCGCGGTCTCGGCGAGCCGGGCGGCCTGGTCGCGGACGGTGGGCAGCTTCAGCTCGCGGGCGGCGGCGCCGATCGCGGCCAGCGCCGCGGTGTCGGACACGGCGGTCACCGGGTGCCGCCGGCCAGCAGCTGGTCGTAGCCGGCCAGGTCCGGGGCGGGCCGGTCGTAGCGGGCCAGCGCGCCGATCGGGATCACCGGCGCGGCGTGGCCCCCGGCCAGGCGGCGGGCGTCGATCAGCACGGCCTGCGGGTCCAGGGCGCCGGAGCTGACTGCCTTATTCATCGCCTCGGTCAAGGCAGCTGCGGGCAGGGTCCGGTGGCCGAGCAGGACCTCGGTCAGCGCCCGGGTGCCGGCCGCGTCGCCGTGCTTGCGCCGGGCGGCGTCCCAGTACCGCTGGTGCGCGGGCGTGAACGCTCCCGATGCCCGGGCCTGGGCCAGCGCGGTCGCGCCCGGCAGCGCTCCGGGCTTGTACTTCAGCACGTCCAGATAATGGTCCAGGGTCAGAACCTCGCCATATCGGCCGGCTGCCCGCTGGTGCCGGGCGATCACCCGGGCGCCGTCGAGCGCTTCGACGGTTGTCGCCGACAGCCGGACCGGCAGCCGGCGGCCGGCGTAGCGGGCCGGGACCGAGTAGTAGTTCTGCCGCACGCAGATCCGGGCCCGGCTATCCACCCTGGCTTCCAGCAGCCGGGCCGGGTCGAACGGCTCGGCCGGCAGCGGCAGCAGGTGCGGCTGCTCGGCGGCGAACGCCGCCGCCACCGTGACCGGCCGGCCGGTGATCACCCGGCCGTCATCGATGATGTCCGCGGCGGCGATCCGCTGGTTCAGCTCGGCCAGCGACGCCACGGACGGGACCGGGACCAGGTGGCGGCGGCGGAACCGGCCGATCTCGACTTCCACGCCGCCTTTGGACCGACCCGTCGATTGCGCCCGGTCGGACGGTTGGGCAACAACGGGTAAGGGTCACTCATTCGTTCCACCCGCTGTGCGGCCGTGAGTTCGATCTGGTGGTCCGTAAGAAGAACTGG
>DATGVY010000244.1:0-2886 GCA_035299845.1 Streptosporangiaceae bacterium | reverse complement strand
AACCCATACGAGCACGGCAGGAAGTCGGCCTCGAAGATCGGCTCGAGCGCGATCTTGACGGCCTGCTGGACCACCCGATCCCGCACGCTGGTAACGGAGGCGGCATAGTGCCGCATCGCCCAGTGATCCTTTGGGTTTCGTTGTCGTCACCCATCCGTTCCATCCGCTGACGGGTCAGCGGCTGGAGGTCTTGTTCGCTAGGCGGCGGGCCGGTGCCACAGTGTTCGTCTGCGCGGGCGGTGCCTACGGGTCGATCACGCTGCCGGAATCGTGGACCGGCCGGGGCGAGCCGCCTGGGACTGGCCGGCTGTCGGCCGAGGGGCTCGCCGCACTCGGCGCTGTGACACGCGCGCTGCAAAGTCGTTGATTGTCATGCTTGGCAGCGACATACTCTTTTGTGATGAAAGAACAAAAGAACGAGACCGAGACCGGCCTGGCGGGGACGCCGACGCGGCGGCTGCTGTCGCGACGGCGCGCTCTGGCCGCGCGGCTGGGGGGCGCCGAGCAGGTGCTGTCAGGCTCGCTGACCGAGCAGACGCGACGGTGCGGCAAGGCCGGCTGCCGGTGCGCGCGCGGAGAGCCGCACGGCCCGTATGCCTTCTTCGCCCCGAAGACCGCGGCCCGGGGGCGGCTGAGGTACGTCCCGGCGTCCCTGGCCGGGGTGGTGCGACGGTACCTGCGCAACGGCGAGGAGATCGAGCAGTTGCTCGCGGAGATCTCGGCGATCAACACCGAGCTGCTGGCCCGCAGAGAACTGCGGTAGCCGGTGGGCGCCGCCGTCCTGTCCGGGCCCGCGCGGGCCGAAGCGGTGGCGGCGCTGGCCAACATGACCATCTCGGCGCTGGGAGGCACACGTGAACGGCGAGCACAAGATCACGAGTTCTCACCGGGAGAGGGCGGCGCTGATCTACCTGCGGCAATCCTCGATGGCGCAGGTCCGCGAGCACACCGAGTCGACCAGGAGCCAGTACGGCCTGGCGGAGACGGCGGCCGAGCTGGGCTGGGCACGCGGCGACATCGAGGTGATCGACACCGACCTGGGGATCTCCGGCAAGTGGGGAGTGGCCCGGGAGGGGTTCACCGAGCTGGTGACCAGGATGTGCCGCGGCGATGTCGGGGCGATCTTCGGGATCGAGATCACCCGGCTGGCCCGGTCGAATGCCGACGTGGCGCGGCTGGCGGAGTTCGCGCGGATCACCGGCACGCTGCTGATCGACCCCGACGGCGTCTACGACCCCGCCGACGTGAACGACCGCGTCCTGCTGGGGTTCAAGGGCACCATGGGAGAAATGGAACTGCACGTGATGGCGCAGCGGCTGCAGGCGAACAAGCGGGCCGCGGCGCAGCGCGGCGAGTTGCGCACCCCGCTGCCGGTCGGCTACGTCCACGACGACGCCGGCGATGTCGTGATCGACCCCGATGCCGAGGTCCAGGCCGCGATCCGGGACGTGTTCGCCGCCTTCGCCGCGTGCGGGTCGGCCTACGGGGTGGTGGGCGCGTTCGCCGGCCGCAAGTTCCCGCTGCGCGCCTACGGCGGGGCATGGGCCGGGCAGCTGCGGTGGGGACGGCTCACCCACGCCCGGGTCCTGGGGGTCTTGAAGAACCCGGGCTACGCCGGGGCGTACGTGTTCGGCCGGTATGCCTCGTGCCGCACCGTCGACCCCGGTGGCACGGTGCACACCGCGATTGTGGAACGGCCCCGCACCGAATGGCCGGTGCTGATCAAAGACCACCACGAGGGATACATCACCTGGCCGGACTACCTGGCCAACGAGGCCAGGCTGGCGGCCAACCGGACCAACGCCGGGGCACGGCCGCCCCGCGAGGGCAGCGCGCTGTGCCAGGGGATCATCTTGTGCGGCAGCTGCGGCAAGCCGATGCGCACCAGCTACCACACCGATCAGCGGCCGTCCTATGAATGCAGCTCCCACCGCGACCGGCTGACCACGCCCGGCTGCCGGTCGGTCGCCGCCGCCACGGTCGACGACGCTGTCGCGCGCGTGCTGCTGGACGCGCTCACCCCCGACCAGGTCGCCCTTGCGCTGTCCGCAGCCGATGAGGTGGCCGGCCGGCACCAGCGGGCCAGCCGGGCCGCCGAGCTCGCCGTTGAACGCGCCCGCTACGACGCCGACCGGGCCGAGCGCGCCTTCTGCGCCTGCGAGCCGGAGAACCGGCTGGTCGCCCGCAGCCTGGAAGCCCGCTGGGAGGCCAGGCTCGCCGAGCTTGCCGAAGCCGGGCAGGCGCTAGAGGCCGCCACCGAGTCGCTGCCGCCGCTGCCCGGCCGGGCCGAGCTGGAGAAACTCGCCGCCGACCTGCCCGCGCTCTGGCACGCACCCGCCACCAGCAGCAAGGACCGCAAACGGCTGCTGCGCACCCTGATCGCCGATGTCACCCTGCTCCCGGAAACCGACCGGTCCAAAGTACGGATCGGGATCCGCTGGCACACCGGCGCCACCGACGAACTGTGCGCGGCCCGCGCCATCCACCCGGGCACCGCCAGGCGCAGCCCGTCCCCGGCCGTCGAGATGGTCGCCCGGCACGGCCCGGCCACGCCCACCGCCGAACTAGCCGAACAGCTCAACGCCGCGGGACTGACCACCGGCCACGGCCGCCCGTTCGACGTCAAGGCCGTCCAGTGGATCCGCCACGCCTACCAGATCCCCGCGCCGGCACCGTATGCCGACGGCGAGGTCTCCGTGGCCGAGGCAGCCCGCCGGCTGGGCTGCAGCACCGGCGTCATCTACTACTGGATCGAAGCCGCCCAGCTCGACGCCCGCCGCGGCCCCGGCAACCGGTTGTGCATCAGATGGAACGACCGCATCGAGGCCGCATGCCGCCAGCGCATCACCCGATCGGGGCACCTCAGCCCGGCGGCCCGCCGCACCA
>DATGVY010000243.1:0-3239 GCA_035299845.1 Streptosporangiaceae bacterium | reverse complement strand
GAAGTGGCTGGCGGGACGACGGAGGCGGGCGGAACGGAGGTGGCTGGCGGGACGGGGGAAGCGGGCGGCACGAGAGTGGCTGGCAGGATCGGGGAGCGGGGCGGCACGACGGAGCCGGCCGGCCCGAGGGTGGCAGGCGGGATCGGAGTGGCAGGCGGCACGGGGGTGGCGGGCGGGCCGCCGGGCTGCGGCTTGGGCATGCGGCTACCTCCCGCTGCGTCTTCTCTGGCACAGTCTGCCATCTTCATTCGCTTTAGTGGCAGCATGCTCATCCGAGGTTTCCGTTATAGAAGTTCTTGATTGCTCTTTCTGCACAGTTGAGTCTGCTCTTTTGCAGATCACGTCCTTGACCGCGTGGCAACCGGAAGGTTGCCTGGGTCTGGCGGTGGGTGCGCGCTGACGGCGCGGAGCGGGCCTGCGGTGATCACCAGGGGCGGCTGATGCGGGCCGACATCCCCGGGACGAAGCGGGCGGCGCCGCGCCGTTGGCCGGCCGGATTCCCTGATCACGGTCAGCCGTCATGGACCGCCGCGCGCGAGATCCACCCGCGGAAGCGCGCGGGCTATTTCGCAGATCCGGTACCGCGGCCGATGGGCGCGGGCCTGCAGCTGTCCGCGGTCGCCAAGGATGCCAGGGAGTTCCCCGTCGAGATCAGCCTGAGCTCGCTGCCCACTAGGAACGGGAAGGTGGCCACCGCCGCCATCCGCGACATATCCGGACGGCTGGCCGAGCAGGCCGAGCGGGACCGGCTGCGCGCCGAAGCTGAACGCGCGCGCTTCGCGCGGCGGCTGCAGCAGTCTGAGCGGCTGGAGAGCCTCGGCCAGCTGGTCGGCGGGATAGCGCACGATTTCAACAACGTGCTCAACGTCATCGCCGGGTATACCGAGTTCATCGCCGAGCGGGTGACCGGCCTGGCCGCTGATGACAGTCGGCTGGCGGCCGTGAGCGACGACATCGAGCAGGTGCGCGGCGCGACACAGCGGGCGATCAGCCTCACCCGGCAGCTGCTGATCTTCGCCCGCCGCGACGTCGTCCAAAACGGCAGCGAGCCCGTCAGCCCCGTCCCCTGACAGGACCCGCGCAGGTGCGGCGGGTTCCGGTGAGGTCAGACTGAAATGGTGACTAGCTGGGTGCTGCACGTCGACCTCGATCAGTTCATCGCGGCCGTCGAGATGCTGCGGCGGCCCGAGCTGCGCGGGCGCCCGGTCGTCATCGGCGGTGACGGCGATCCGGCCAAGCGCGGCGTGGTCAGTACCGCCTCCTATGAGGCCCGCGCGCACGGCGTGCATTCCGGGCTGCCACTGCGCACCGCGGCGCGGCGGTGCCCGGATGCCGTGTTCCTGCCCGTCGACCGCGAGGTGTACGAGGCGGCATCCGCGCGGGTCATGGCCGTACTGCGGGAGTTCGATGCAGTGGTCGAGGTGATGGGCTGGGACGAGGCGTTCCTTGGGGTGCAGACCGACGATCCGGAGGCGCTCGCCCGCCAGATCGCCGACCTGGTCCGCGCCCGGACGCAGCTCGACTGCTCGGTCGGGATCGGCCAGAACAAGCTGCAGGCGAAGCTGGCAACCGGCTTCGGCAAGCCGGCCGGCATCTTCCGGCTGACCGGGGAGAACTGGTTCGAGGTGCTCGGCGACCGGCCGGCCGACGCGCTGTGGGGAATCGGCGCCAAAACCGCGCGCAAGCTCGCCGAGGCAGGCATCCGCACCGTAAGGCAGCTCGCGGCGGCCGATCCGCGCGCCCTGGCCGCGCGGTTCGGACCGGCGACCGGGCCGTGGCTGGTCCAGATCGCCCGCGGCCTCGATGACTCGCCGGTGGACGCCGCGCCGTACCTGGCCAGGTCCCGCAGCAGGGAGACCACGTTCCAGCAGGACCTGCAGGACTGGCAGCAGGTTCGCCGCGAGGTGGCGCGGCTGGCCCGGCAGGTCGCTGCCGACGTGGCCGGTGACCAGCGGCCGGTTGTCCGTGTCGTGGTGAAGATCCGGTACGCGCCGTTCCTGACTGGTACGCACGGGCGTGCGCTCCCGGTTCCGGTCCCGACCGCGGACGCCGAAGCCATCGGGGCGGCGGTCGAGCAGGGCGCCGCAGCGGCCCTCGACCTGTTCACCGCGCGGCGGCCCGTGCGGCTGGTGGGCGTCCGCGCCGAGTTCGAGCACTGACCAGGCGGCGAGCCGGACGCCCGGCGCGGCGGCACGAACCCGCTCGGCGGCTTCCTTGCTCAGCATCTTCGGCATCACCACGTCGGTCAAGGGTGGCGGCGGCTAGCTCCTGGATCGGGCCGTCGTGCAGGAAGTCGGCCAGTTCCTGGCGCTCGCGCGCGCAGCCGGCGGACAAGTCGCAGTGACTGCCAGGCCTGAAGCTCACTGCACGCCGGCCAATGCCGGGGCATGACCGCCTGAATTCCTCATCGGCCTGGCCAGCCTCACCTTTTCCGCGGTCCGGCCTGGCGTATTTGCAGCAGGCTT
Organism: Streptosporangiaceae bacterium; assembly: GCA_035299845.1. GTDB lineage: Bacteria > Actinomycetota > Actinomycetes > Streptosporangiales > Streptosporangiaceae > Palsa-506. Next base: position 774 of record DATGVY010000243.1, on the reverse strand, counting down.
CCCCGGTGCGCGGCACTCCACGGCCGGCGGCGCATCCACTCGCGGACGACCAGCGATATGAACGTCATGCTGGTCGCCAGGCGCTGGCGGCCGGGCCGGGCTGGCTCCTGACTGGCCAGGTCGCTGCCCTGACTGGCCAGCTCGCTGCCCTGACTGGCCAGGTCGCTGCCCTGACTGGCCAGCCCGCTGCCCTGGCCGGGGGCAGCCCGCCGGGCTGGTCCGGCCAGCGTGCCGGCCGGCGCTCCGCCGCCGCGCACCTCGCTCGCTCGCGTTCTCTTTCCCGACTGGCTCACGAGCAACTCCTTCGTTGTGCCCCCGCCGCGCCGAGGCCATCCTGGCGACCGGCGGTCTCCGGCGATCTTGGCCGCTTGTCCGCGGCTCTCTTGTAGGCCGCCAGAAGTTCCGGAACCTGGAAGTCCCAGCTCAGCGTGGTCATCAGCCGCTGCAGGCCGAGCTGGCCCATGCGGGCACGCGCATGCGGATCATCGACGAGTGCCGCGATGCAGCCCGCTAGCGAGGTCGCGTCGTTACGAGTGGCGTACAAGCTCGAATCGCCGGCCGAGATCCTGCCCTCGTGCAGGTCAAACTGGACTATTGGCTTAGCGAGCGCCATGTACTCCATGACCTTGTTCATCGTGGAGATATCGTTCATCCGGTTGGCCTCGTCCGGGTTGACGCAGACGTCCGCGGTCGCGAGCACGGTGCCGAGATCCTCATCTGACAGCCGGCCGGTAAGGACTACCTGATCGCCCAGGCCCAGGGACCTGACTCGCT
>DATGVY010000242.1:0-1818 GCA_035299845.1 Streptosporangiaceae bacterium | reverse complement strand
GAAAGCACGTTCCCGCGCCTGCCAGTCACGGAACATCCTGGCGTGCTCATCCTGCCAGCCGAACAGCCGGCTCTCTGCCGCGGCACGGGCCCTGGCCACCCGCCGCTTCTCCTGCTCGACAGTGCCGCGGAGTTCCTTCTCGCTCCGCCAGATAGCGCGCCCGCTGACCGCCGCCAGGGCCAGGAACACGGCTAGCCCGAGGCTGGTGAGCGCCGCATTCAGGATCCCGGCCACAGCCAGCGCCACGACGAGGGCGGCAAGCGCGAGACAGCAGCCGACGGCCAGCCTCAGCGGCCGGCTGAGCAGGTTCTCCTCCCGGCGCTGCGCGGCCAGCCAGCCCTGGTTGAGCTGCTCCTGCTCGGGCGGGACAGGGCGGCGCGGCGGCGGGCCCGGATCCGGGTGCACGAGTGCGTACTGCCAGCCCAGGTAGACCCGGTCGGCCCGGAAGGGCGCCGCAGTCACCGGGGTCCCCCAGAGATGAACCGGCCGACCGGCACGACCCGCCGGACCGGCCGCTTGACGGCCAGGGCGAACTCATCCTGGCGCAGATCGCACAGCGCAGCCGCGGACACCACGGGGGTGCCGGCCAAGGAGGGCCCGGCCGGGCCCTCCCCCGGACCTGTCATCCAAGGATCCTGCCCAGGCGGGGGGTCCACGGCGGGGACCTGAGTCGAGAAAGCCGTCGGCGCATGCAGCGCGCCCGGGACAGCCAGTGCACCCGGGACAGCCAGTGCACCCGGAGCAGGCGGGACACCCAGCGCACCATGACCGGCCGGGCCACCTGCCGCGACCGGGCCGGGCCTACCAGGGTGCGGCGCGGCGCTAGCCAGCGACGCCAGCCTGGCGGCCAGCCCCGGATCGTCCAGCCGGTGGATGACCAGGACGTTCACGAGCCCGGCGATCCGCGCCGCAGCCTCCGGCGACACCGTGCCGAGCAGCGAGGCGAGCCCCGCCTGCGCGCCGGTGCCGATGAGCGCGGTGAGCGCCGGATGGTGGACCGCATCGCAGTGACCGAGCCAGGCAAGCCCGTCGCCGCCGACCTCACGCCGGCGCGCTTCCGCGAAGACCGCAGTAGTGTCCAGCGCGACCAGGTTCGCGATCATAGCTGCGGACCGGCCACCAGCCGCCTGATCCAGCGCGAAGAGCACCACGGCCCGGTCCCTGACGATCCCGCTCAGGGTGATCCGCGCGGACCCGGCCGCCCGGCCCGAGGAAGGCTCCGGGCGCAGCCACCGGCCCAGCGGGGACGCACGCAGCCCGGTCAACTGCTCGGCGAGGACGGCGGCAGGGGCAGGATCCGCCTGCAGCAGGCTCGCGGACACCCTGACCCGCTCGGCCAGCGGCCCACGGCGCGGATGGTAGGCGGGCACCCGCTCCACCCGGGCCCGCAGCGCCGCCGGGCTGAGCAGGTGGACGACGTCATCGAGGACCGGGATTCCCGGATCACCAGGCGCCGCGGCAGCCACCGCGAACAGGTCGTTCAGGTAGCCGCCGCAGGTGCGCCGGGCGTAATCCGCGACAGCACCCCAGTCGATCATGCCCATCACCAGCGCGGCCTTACGGGCCGGATCGCCGCCGCGCAGCGGCTCGTAGAACCCCGGCCCGGACGACCCGAAGATATGCAGCGGCGCGCCGACGGCCTCGCACACGACCTTCAGCGACTCGGCCAGTCCCGGTGTACCGGCCAGATCGACCGCGATGACCGGCTTGCGGCGGCGGATCGCAGCGTGCACCACCTGGAAGCTGGTCGCCGCGACCGCGGCCTCCGACGACCCCGTGCAGAGCACGCCCCCCTCCGCCTCCGGCCAGGAAATCGCC
>DATGVY010000241.1:0-3812 GCA_035299845.1 Streptosporangiaceae bacterium | reverse complement strand
CGAGGAATCGCAGAACCCGCGGTCGTATTCCAGGGCGAGCCAGTGGAATGGGATGCCTTCCTCGCTCAGGATTGCGGAAAACGACAGCGTGCTCAGGCCGGCGCCCCATTCCAGGACGCGGAGGCCGCGCCCCCGCCGGCGGACGCCAGCGTTGAGGAGTACGGCCTTGATCAGGTCACCGTCGCCAACGCTCATCAAGGCATACGGGCTGAGCTCGTCAGATCGCTGGTCAGAATGCACAGTGAACTCCCGCACTGTCGGTGGCCGGTGTCGCCGGATGGCCAAGACCTGACGCCGTCGTCCACGTTCCGTCACCCGTTAAGCGGCTCTGGGTGCTGGTCAGGTTGCGAAGATCCGGATTTTGACGCCGATGCAGTCGGCGATGCGGGTGAGGTCTCCGGGGTCGCCGGTGACAACGGGAGCCTGGTGGCGGACGGCGGTGGTGATGACGATGGTATCCACGACGTCGGCGGTACGCGAGGCGGCGCAGGCGAGGCCGGCGGCGCGGCCGGTTTGCTGGTCGTCCGGGAGTTCGTCGCAGCCTTTGAGCACGCGGGAGATCTGGTGCTGGGGTCCGCCGCGCCAGGCCTGGGCCAGGACGACGACGACGGGGATGATGGGGCGGATGCGCGCGGCGGTTAGCTCGTCGTGCAGGGCGAGGAAGTCGGGGTTGCGGCGTTCGGCGGCGAGCAGCGCGCCGGTGTCGTAGACGATGGCGCGCATTTAGCCTGCGGCCAGCTCGGGCTCGTCGTCGAGCAGGCCGGCTTCGGCACCTTCGACTCTGCCACCTGCAGGAAGGACAGGCCGCGACCCAGCCCGGCCAGATCGGAATGCGGTCGACTTCGCGCAGGCATAACGATCCCTCGGGCCACGCGCGCAGCCAGACATCGCCTGCCGGCAACCCGCCCAGATCGACCATTCGGGTGCGCCGTAGACGCCCAGCCAGCAGACAGGAACTAGCGCGCAGATCGGCGGCTACGTGCGTGCCATCACCATGGATCGGGCACGCTCCGTGGCCAGATCGCGACCTCTGATCCCGCCTTTTCAGCAAGATCGTCCCGGGACCGCGCGTAGCACTGCGGTAGAAGCGGGCGTTCATCGGCCTGGTGCGCCCGGCAGCTGCGGTGGGAGCCCCGGTACGCGACCAGCCTCGAGACCTGATCGGACCGGAAATAGTACAAGCTCCCGCCGCTTCCGTTGCTGATTACTGCTGGGACCAGGCGGTGCCGTTCCAGTGCAAGGTGAGTGCGTCGTCGGCTTCTGGGCTACCGTACATCTCGGCACCCAGCAGGACCCGGCTGCCCAGGCGTCGGCGGGCGAGTCAGCTCACCGCGCTGAGCCGATTGCTCTGGGGTGCCCGCGTTCGGGCTCGCCGCCTGGCCTCACAGGCTCCTGTGGGCGATCAGCGCAGGCGGCGTTGGCTTGACCGGTCCGGCCAGGCCGGCTCGATCAGGCGGGGCAGGTCGGCCTGTGGCGGCGCGGGCGGCGCGCAGCAGCGCGTGCTCCGGCTCCGCGATATCTCGCGACCCGGTCACCGTGCCGTGCGCCCGGGACGGCCGGCCGGTCAGCACGCAGGAGGCCCGTACCGGCCAGGCGATGCCGTGGCTGGTGCCGCCGCGCCCGCACTGGCACTCCGGCAGGAATGCCGGCCGGCATGAGTCGTCAAGGGTAAGGGCCGTGGCGACAACGACCAGGCGCTCACCCTTGATCAGGTGGCCGCCTCAGCCCGCCGCCAGCCAGATCAGCGCGGCGACCAGGATCGCGACGAAGAACACCACCACGATGACGGCGGCCGGGATCGTGCGGTCCCTGTGGTCTTGCTTGTGCACGTCAGTCCCTCTTGCAGTTGATGGCGCCAGTCCCTCTTGCGGTTGATGGCGCCGGGCACGGCGCGGCAGGCGAGCCTGGAGCCGCTGCGCTGGCGGCTTCGGCTGCGCGGGCAGCGCTTGCAGTTGCCGAACCTACGCTTGTCCGATCCGGCGCTGCGCCCCGAGCCCTCTGTTCAGCACGATGGTGTCGCCGGCGGACGACGCGACCGGCGAGTCGGGGACTGCCGTGACCGCGACCGTGGCGACGCTTCCGCTGAGCCCCTCGGGGACAGGTCCCCGGCGACCCCGCCGGTCCGGCCTGTCGGACCGCGCGGCGAGGCTGGCTGGGTCCTGGTCAGCGTGGCCTGCTGCCCCGCTGGCCTGCTGCCCGTGGGTTCCGGCCGCCGTGGCATGGGCCACCCGGGCTCGTCGCCGGTAAGGTGAGCCGCTACCGCGTGGCCATGCCCGGTGCCCGGTCCTAGCCGTTCCGCCGCCGGCGCTCGCCGGTGGCGCGGCCCGGCGAGCCAGGCTGAGTGGTGACGTGGCTCCGGCACGCGCGGCCACCGCGCCCCTGCGGCAGCCGCGCCGGTGATCACCTTGGCGAAGCCGGCCGCATATCACCGCTCCGCGCGGGCATCAGGAGGGCGATCACCGATGGTGAGTCCTGGCCTTCGGCGCCCGGCGCCCGGCTCGGATCCGGGAAGGGGCGGGGAATTCACTGGCACGTCAGCGAAGTCCTCCCGGCAAGCCGCCACGGCTGGGAGGACGACCCCCGTGGTTCAGGTGGTTCGGCACCGTTACCACTGCATCCCGGGCGAGTGTGCGGCCTGCTTTCCGGGCATGCCCGCCGGCCCCGGCGCGTTGCGGGCACCCGTACATACGCACTTCGGGCTCGGGGATGCCGGCGGCCGGTCCGTCACACCTGGCACGCCAGTCCGCTTCCGCCGCAATGCGGGTGTAGGTGTCGATAGCGCGACGCGAGCCGGCTGGCCCGGCTGCACCGCGCCGGGGAGCTGACGCCGGTCCGGGTGCCCGCCGAGGCGGAGGAGGCGGTCCGGGACCTGGTCCGGGCCCGGGCGGCGCTGCTGGCGGACCGCAAACGGGCGCAGCAGCGGATCACCGCGATGCTGATGCGGCACGGCCGGATCTGGCGGTCCGGGTCGTCGTGGACCCAGGCGCACGAGCGGTGGATCGCCGGGCAGCGTTTGCGGTGAGCCGGCGCTGGCCGCCACGTTCGCGCATTACCGGGCGGCGCTGGATACCCGGCTCACGGAGCTGGACGCGATCGAGGCCGAGCTGGCGCCGTGGGCGGGCCGCGAACCGCTCGGGCCGCTGGTCGCCCGGCTGGGCTGCTACCGCGGCATCGCCGAGCTGAACGGCCTGACCCTGGCCGCCGAGGTCACGGACTGGCGGCGGTTCCCCTCCGCGCGGACGTTCATGGGCTTCACCGGGCTGGTGCCCGCCGAGTACTCCAGCGGCGAGCGGGTCCGCCGCGGCTCGATCACCAAGACCGGGTCCGGGCCTGCCCGTACCACCTTGATCGAGGCCGCGTGGGCCTACCGGCACAAGCCCGCGATCGGCGCCGCGCTGCGGCGCCGCCAGGCCGGCGCCAGCCCGGGCACCCTGGCCCTCTCGTGGCAGGCACAGGGCGGCTGCACGCCAGGTACCAGGCGCTGACCGCCCGCGGCAAGCCACCGGGGATGGCCCTGACCGCGGTCGCGCGTGAGTTCGCTGGCTTCGTCTGGGCCGAGATGACCAGCTAAGGAGGAAGACCACACCACCGATGAGCGCACCGGGCAACGCCGCTCGCGTCCTGGCCGCACCGGCCAGGACCACGCAGCCTGCCCGTCCGAGCCGGTGGCCTGCCGGGACGCTCGCCTCCGCAGGAACGATCCCCGGTCCGCCTATGAACGCACCGGCGACTCTCGTAATCAGTGCGGGGCACCATCCTGCGAATCACCGATCTGCGATCCCGGTACGCGCATATGACAGTGGCAGTGGCCA
>DATGVY010000240.1:0-6996 GCA_035299845.1 Streptosporangiaceae bacterium | reverse complement strand
GGGCTGCTCGCCGTGGCCGCTTGCGTCAGCGCCTGCGTCGTGTTCGGGGCAGTCGCCTACGGCCTCGACGCTGGCGACCTGCGCGCCGCTGCGGCCAGCCTGGCGAGGTGGGCCCGGTCATGACGGCTCCGCGGATCGCCTGCGTCTTCAGCACCGCCGCCGCGGGCACCGGCGTGCATGCGGCGATGCTCGCCGAAGGCTGCGCGGCGCGGGGCCTGAGCGTGGCCGCGTTCGGCCCGGCGCAGACGTGGCACCGGTTCTTCCAGGAGCGGGCCGGCGTCCGGTTCGAGCCGGTGGAGATCGCGGACCGGCCGCGCCCGGCCAGGGACGCCGCCGCGGTCCTGCGGCTGCACGGGCTGCTGGCGGGGGCCGGGCCGGACGTCGTGCATGCGCACGGCATGCGGGCCGGGGCTGTCGCCGCTGTTGCGCTTGCGCGCGGCCTCCGGCCGGCTCCGGCGCTGGTAGTCACGGAGCACAACGCCCCGCCTGGACGCCTCCCGGGGAACCTCATCTACCAGGCACTTGAGCGCGTCATCGCCCGGCGGGCGGATGCGGTGCTGTGCGCGTCCGGCGACCTGGCCGTCCGGATGCGCCGGCTGGGCGCCGGTGAGGTCGCGCAGGCCGTGATCCCGGCGCCAGCCGCCGAGATGCCGTCGGCCGAGGCCGCGGCGAAGGCCAGGGCGGCCGTCGGCGCCGCCGGGCGGCCGATGGTGCTTGCGGTCGGCAGGCTCGCCGAGCAGAAGGGGTTCGGCGTGCTGCTCGACGCCGCGGCGGCCTGGCAGGGCCGTCAGCCGCTGCCGTTGCTGGTGATCGCCGGGGAGGGGCCGCTGGCCGGCCAGCTTGTCGCGAGCGCGCGGCGGTCCGGGCTGGACGTGACCTTCCTCGGGCGGCGCGACGACGTGCCCACGCTGATCGCCGCTGCGGACGTCATGGTCGTGCCGAGCATGTGGGAGGCGCGGGCGCTGGTCGTCCAGGAGGCCCTGCGGGCGGGCACGCCGCTGGTGGCCTCCCGGGTCGGCGGAATCCCGGACCTCACTGGCGAGGACGCGGCGCTGCTCGTGCCGCCAACGGACAGCGGTCGGCTGGCCGCGGCGGTGCTGTCCGTACTCGGGGACGAGGCGCTGGCCCGCCGGCTGGGCGCGGCGGCCCTGGTGCGCGCGAGCGCACTTCCGTCGCAGTCCGATGCGCTCGACGCCGCGCTCGCCGTGTACCGGCGGGTCGCGGCCCTGCGCGGGCGGCCGGGATGAAGCGGCCGGCCGGGGACAGCGGCTTTTCGCAATATGCAGACGACAATGTGCAATCTACAAATTTCACGACACATCATAGCGTTTTGGTAACAAACGTGTATTTCGCCTGAACTGCCTGGTCAGAGTGTGCTGGGCTGGCCGACTGAGGCCACTTTATCCCCGTGTGCGGTCTCGTGGGGGGTTACAAACGCATGGGCGAGCCGAGCCGTGCCCGGCCGCCGGAGTGGTGGGCAGGCAGCGACGACGACCTGGAGCCGGCCAGCGACGATCCGGGTCGCCCGGCTGAGCCATCCTGGGCGGCGGTGCTTGCCACCACGCTCCGGCTGTGGCTGGAGCGCCGGGGCCTGCGCAGGCCGGACAGCGCTGACCCCGAGCCCGGGCCGCGGTGGCGCAGGTACGGCCTGGCCGGCCTCGTGCTCATGGTCTTCGCCGCTGGCGCGCTGACGGTCGCGCTGATCGGGCGCACCACGGCGGTAACTCCCTCGGGCGCGGTGAGCCCTGGCCTGGGTCTGCGCGGCGCCGCCGCTGTCCGCGGTGAAGCGGCGGCCTGGATCGTCCGGCAGGTCAGCCGGGGAGCGATCGTCGCCTGCGATCCGGTCATGGGCTCAGCCCTGCAGTCGCGCGGATTCCCGGCCGGCAGCCTGCTGATCCTGGGATCATCGGCTGCCGATCCGCTGGGTTCCGCCGTCGTGGTGGCGACAGCAGCCGTCCGCAGTCAGCTCGGAAGCCGTCTGACCAGCGAATATGCGCCCGTTGTGCTCGCCAGCTTCGGATCGGGAACAGCGCGGGTCGAGGTGATGGTGACCGCTGCCGATGGCGCTGCGGCCTACCGGCTGGCCCTGCGTGCCGACCTGCAGGCCCGCCGGGCGACCGGCAGGCAGCTGCTGCAGAACGCCCATATTGACCCATCGGCGCCGGCCAGGGCGGACCTCGCCGCCGGCCGGGTCGACGCGCGGCTGCTGATCACCCTGGCCGCGCTGGCGGCGCAGGATCAGGTGCGAGTGCTGGCATTCGGCGGCAACGGCCCTGGCGCCGGTTCCGGCGTCCCGCTGCGCACGGTCGACCTAGCCAGCCCGGCCGTCGCGAACACCGGCGCCTACCTGCGGTCGGCGCTGGCCTTCCTGCGCGCGCAGCGCGCCCCTTATCTCGCCTCCAGCATGACCATAGCGAGGCTAGCCACCGGCAGGAACGTCCTGCACGTTGGATTCGCCGCACCGAGCCCGCTCGGGCTGCTTGGCACCTCCGGCCCGCCAGCGGCGGGCCGGAAGGCGCCAGGGTAGCAGTCAGGGCACCCGGAGCGGCCGGGAAGCAAGAAGCACTGAGGACATGGAAATTGACGGGCCGCCGGCCCGTCAAGGGAGGGAAAGAGGAAGCATGAGACTCACCGCGAAATTTGCGCGGCCAGCCAGGCTGGCCGCGGTCATCGGGCTGGCGCTCGGCCTGGCCGGGCTCGCCGGGCCGGCCGCCTCCGCATCGCCCGTCGCCGCAGCGCACTCGCACGTAGGCTGGCTGCGGCTCGCGCACCTGTCGCCGAACACGCCCGCCGTGGACGTCTACCTGTACTCGTTCGGCAACCCCAGCGCCAAGATCGTGCTGAAGCACGTCGCCTACGGCACGGTGTCGGGCTATGAGGCGGTGCGTGCCGGCGAGTACACCGTCGCGATGCGGGGGGCCGGCGCTCCGGCGGGCTCCAAGCCGGTGCTGTCTACCACCGTTAACGTGGCGGCGGGGAAGACGTACACGGTGGCCGGCATGGGGCCGGCCTCCGGCCTGCGGCTGCAGATTCTCAAGGACAGGCTGACCACGCCGCGCGGCAAGGCGCTGGTCCGCGTGATCCAGGCGTCACTGCAGCAGCACAAGGTCACGGTGCGCACAGGCAGGAACGTGCTCGTGCGCAATCTCGCCTTCGCCGCCGTCACGCCCTACAAGACGGTGTCGGCGGGAACCTGGAACGTGCGCGCGGCAGGCGAGACCGGCAACGCGGCCGAGAGCATCCACCTGGCGGCCGGCACCATCCACACGCTCGTCATCCTTGATGACCCCGGTCACCTGGCGATCGACAACCTGGTCGACGCGGCAGGCAGCCGGGTGCTCCCCGCCGGGGCTGTTCAGACTGGCTTCGGCGGCGCCGCCCCGGTCCCTGGCTCGTCGCCGCTGCCGTGGCTGATCACGGTGGCGGCCGGGCTGCTTGTCACCCTGGCGGGCATCGCCCGGCTCCGGAAGTCTCGCCGTGCCCTGCACGTGAGGTGAGATGACGAAGCGGGCCGGCCGGCACGCGACGGCTAGCCGCCGCGGGCCGGCCGTGCCCCAGCGGCGGCGGCACCGCCGGCTGCGCCCCGTGAGCAAGCGGGGCGCAGCGGCAGTGCTGCTCTGCGGGGTGCTCGCGGTCGGAACGGGCGCATGCGGCCTGGCCCTCGCCAGCCAGAGCGGTCATGGCGCCAGGCCGGCCGGCCGGCCCAGCCTCGTCCCGGTTCCGCGCGGTGACGCGGCACCGGTGCCGCAGCCGTCCGACGGCGAGAAGGTGGCCAGGCCGGCCAGCCTGATCATCCCGTCGATCGGGGTCCGGACCAGGCTGATCAGGCTCGGCGTCACGTCCTCGGGTGCCCTGCAGGTGCCCGCAAGCGCGGCAGTGGCCGGCTGGTACACGTTCAGCCCGCGGCCAGGCGGGATCGGGTCTTCGATCATCGCCGGCCACATCGATTCGCTGGCCGGCCCAGGGGTCTTCTACCGGCTGCACCTGATGAAGCCGGGCCAGCGAGTGTACGTCCGGCGGACGGACAGCTCGCTCGCGGTCTTCCGGGTGACGGCTACGCACATGTACCTGAAGGCCCATTTCCCTACCGCGGACGTGTACGGTCCGACGCCGACCCCGCAGTTGCGGCTGATCACCTGCGGCGGCACCTTCGACCCGGCCACCGGCCACTACCTGAGCAACGTCATCGTGTTCGCGACCCTGGTCCGGTGACGCCGCGGCCGTCCGGCCGCGGCACCGCCAGCGGCGGCCTGCAGCCGCCGCCGGGGGCCCGTTAACCATTCTCTTTCTGTGCTCTTTCCGGCCTGGCGCACCGCCCCGGCGCCGGCATTACGGGGAGCCGGCCTGGGCGGCGGCCCGTGAGCCGAACCGCCGCAGGCCGAACCGCCCGGCCGGGAAGTCAGCAGGCTCGCCCGCGGCCAGGCTGGCCAGCCAGCCGCCGAGCAGCGGGCCGAACTTGAAGCCGTGCCCCGACGTCCCGCTCCCGATCACCACCCGGCCTGCCCGGTCCAGGATGAAGTCCTCGTCCGGCGTGTTGTCGTAGACGCAGCGCTCGGTCGCCACCGGCAGCGGCTCGTAGCCGGGGACATGCCGGGCCGCGACCTGGCGCAGCCGCGCGGCCAGGCTGGCGTCCGGGCCGCGGTCCTGCCGGTCCGGGTCGGTGGCCGGCCCGGTGCGGTGCAGCCCGATCTTGTACAGCGCCGAGCCCGGCACCGGCAGGCCGTACGGCACCAGGCCGGAATAGCAGATGAAGATCGGCATGTCCGGCGGCGGGCCGTCGGCCGGGGCGAGGTAGGCCACCTGCTGCAGCGTAGCCGCGGCCGGAACCGTGAGGCCCGCCGGGCCGAGCAGCCGCGCCGTCCACGGGCCCGCGCAGACGATGACGGCCCGGGCGGTGAGCCTGCTGCCGTCCGCCGCGCGCAGCGTGACCTGCCGGCCGTCGTCCCGGATCCCGGTCACCCGCACGCCTGCCCGTACCGGCGGCCCGGCGGCGGCCAGTGCGGCCAGCGCTCGGTCCGCGGCGATCACGCAGGACTCCGGCTCCAGCAGGGCGGGCCCGCCGGTCACGATCCCGGGGAACCTGGCGGCCGCCGCTGCCTCGGTCAGCAGCTCGGCGGGGGCCCCGGCACGGCGCATCCCGTCCCGCACCGCGGTCAGCCCGGCGCCGAAGCTCAGGTGCGGGGCCGGGCGCAGGATCCGCTCGCCGGACGCGGCTTCCAGCTCATGCCAGAGCTCGCGGGCCCGGCGGGCCATGGCGACGTAGCCGGGGTCGTCGTAGCCGAGCCGGAAGATCCGGCAGCTGCCGTGCGAGCCCGAGCCCTGGTGGCCGATCCCGGCCTGCTCGAGAATGATCACGTCACGGCCGCGGCCGGCCAGCGCCCGGCCGGCCGCCAGGCCGAGCAGGCCGGCGCCGACGATGATGAACTCGTGGTCGGCGGCCATCACCAGCCCCGGGCGCGCCACTCCGGCACGTGCGGCCGCTCGGTCCCGATCGTCGTGTCCGCGCCGTGCCCCGGATACACCCAGGTGCCGTCCGGGAACGCGGCGAAGATGCGGTCTGCCAGGTCGGTGATCAGCTGGCCGAACCGCCGCGGGTCGCCCTGGGTGTTGCCGGGGCCGCCGGGGAACAGCGAGTCGCCGGTGAACAGGTGCGGCTCGGCGGCCAGCGCGCCGTCGGCGTCATAGCAGAGCGCGATGCTGCCGGGAGTGTGGCCGCGCAGGTGGATGACGGACAGCCGGCAGTCGCCGACGGCGATCGTGTCGCCGTTGCTGACCAGCCTGTCGGCTGGCACCGGGATAGCCGGCGCGTCGTCCGGGTGGGCGACCGTCACCGCGCCAGTGGCCTGCTGCACCTCGGCGAGGGCGGCCCAGTGGTCCCCGTGCCGGTGGGTGGTGACGATCGTGGCGAGCGGGGTCTCGCCGATCAGGCCGAGCAGCGTGCCCGCGTCATTGGCCGCGTCGATCAGTAGCAGCTCGCCGGTGCTGGTGCAGCGCAGCAGGTAGGCGTTGTTGTCCATCGGGCCGACGGCCACTTTGGTGACGGTGAGCCCGGGCAGCTCCCTGGTCTCGGCGGGCCCGCCGACGCTGACGTCTCCGGTGTAGCTCATGCGCTCCTCATCTCCGTGCGGTTCGGCATCTCCCGTGCAGTTCGGCCCCGGTCCGGCCGGTCCGGCCGGGCCTGCTGAATTACTACCATGCGGGCATCTCGGGCAGCGGCCCAGGCGGGTCCTTGGCCAGGCCCTCGCCGTCGCTGCGGCCGGTCAGCCAGGCGAGCAGCAGCCAGGAAGGCCCGGAAATCCGCGGCTCCGGCGTCCCGGCGGCGGCTGCGCCGGCCGTCCCGATCCGGTACTCCCGGCCGGTGCCGGCCACCACCAGCCGGGCGGTCGGCACGCCCACGCGCTGGCTGAACTCGGCCGTGACGGACTCAAGGCGCTCAGCCACGAACGAGTCCGGCCAGTCCGCGGCCTGGTAGCCGGCGCCCAGGTCGACATGGTGAATCTGCACCTCCGACAGCCGCCTGGCGAGCGTGTACCAGCCCGGATGCCCCGGCCCGCGCAAGCCGTGCACCTCGGCCTGCCAGCCGCGCTCCGGCATGCCCGCCGCCTCGGCGGCGAACGCGGCAGCCGACTCGTGCAGGTCAGCGAGCAGGTCGGCGGCGGGCCGGCCCGCGCCGGCCTCGATCGCGTCGTTGCGGGCCTGCTGGCTCGGGTACTGCGGGGTCACCACGCCGGTCCGCGCCCAGATGAGCAGGTTACGCAGCCCGTCCGCATTGCGGGCAATGTGCGTGAGGACATGCCCGCGGCTCCAGCCGGGCAGCAGTGACGGCTCTCGCGCCTGGCCGCCGGTGAGCCCTTCCGCCGTGGCCAGTAGCCGGTCCGTCGCGTCGGCCAGCTCGCGCTGCAGCTCGGCGGGATCGTTCACCCGTGGCGCTCCCATCCTTCGTTGGCCCGGGTCATCATCCTCGCCTACGGCCTGAGCGGCCGGAACCCCGGCACG
>DATGVY010000239.1:0-6033 GCA_035299845.1 Streptosporangiaceae bacterium | reverse complement strand
ATCGACCACGTCCAGATCGACGTGCCGGAGACGCTGTCGATCGAGGGCCGTGCCGCCTTCTACGAGGGCACGGGCGCGTTTCGGGACATGGTCGTCACGCACCTGTTCCAGGTGCTCGGGTTCGTCGCCATGGAGCCGCCGACGTCGCTGAGCGCGAAGCCGCTGCGCAATGAGAAGGCGAAGGTCTTCGACTCGCTGCAGCCGATCGACCTCGCGCATGTGGTGCGCGGCCAGTACCGGGGCTTCCGCGCCGAGCCCGGCATCTCGCCGCAGTCGCAGACCGAGACGTTCAGCGCGCTGCGGGTCGAGGTGGACAACTGGCGCTGGGCGGGCGTGCCGTTCTACCTGCGCTCCGGCAAGTCGCTGGCGCAGCGGCGCCAGGTGATCACGGTGACATTCAAGGAGCCGACCCTGCGGATGTTCCCGGTCGACGCGCGGGCCAGCCGGGACGGCAGGGGAAACCAGCTCGTGATCGACTTCGATGATCCGGGCTGGATCGCGCACCGCTTCCTGGCCAAGGAACCCGGCCCGCAAATGCGTCTCGGCCAGGCGGAGATGATCTTCCGGTACGCGGATTCCTTCCTGCGCGCGCATGAGCTGGAGGGCTACGAGCATCTGATCCTGGAGGCCATGCTCGGCGACCAGTCGCTGTTCACCCGCGCGGACGGGATCGAGCGGCTGTGGGAGGTCTCCGCGCCGCTGATCGAGAACCCGCCGCCGGTGGAGCTCTACTCCCCCGGCTCCTGGGGGCCCGACTCGGTGCACCGCATGATCGCGCCGCACCGCTGGTACCTGCCGGACGCCCACTAGCCACGCCAAAATTGCTGTATATAAAACCTGTACAGTAATATGGTATTGCGATACAGTCGGGCTGTGCCTGGCTGCGGTGCCGGGCGGAAGGCGGTGCCCGGTGATGGTGAACGTCGTTGCGGAGCCAGGTGCTCCGGCTGGCAAGGGCTTGCGAGCGGGCTCGCTTGGCCTGATCTCGAGCGTGGTGATCGCGGTCTCGTCGACCGCGCCGGCCTATGCCATGGCCGCCACCCTCGGCCTCATCGTCGCTGTCGTCGGCGTGCACAGCCCGGGGACCCTGATCGTCTCGTTCCTGCCGATGCTCTGCATCGCGTACGCGTTCCGCGAGCTGAACAAGGCCGATCCGGACTGCGGGACGACGTTCACCTGGACGACCCGGGCGTTCGGGCCATGGGCCGGCTGGATGGGCGGCTGGGGCATCATCGCCGCTGACGTCATCGTGATGGCCAGCCTGTCGCAGATCGCCGGACGCTACGCCCTGCTGCTGGTCGGCGCCGACGGCCTGGCCGCGCAGGCTTTCTGGGTGACCGCGTGCGGCGTGGTCTTCATCGGCCTGCTCACCTGGATCTGCTACCGCGGGATCGAGGTCTCGGCGCGGCTCCAGCAGGCGCTGCTGGCGATCGAACTGGTCGCGCTGGCGGTCTTCGCCGTGGTGGCGTTCGTCAAGGCGGGCACCGGCCATGCCCTGCCAGGGGCCGCGCACCCGTCGGCTGGCTGGCTGAACCCGTGGACCGGGTCCTTCGGCAGCGCGGCGAACTCGTTCCTGCTGGCGGTGTTCATCTACTGGGGCTGGGACTGCGCGCTCAGCGTCAACGAGGAGACCAAGGACAAGACGAGGACCCCGGGGCGCGCCGCGGTCATGTCGACGGTCATGCTCGTCGCCGTCTTCGCGGTGGTCAGCACCGCCGCACTGGCGTTCGCCGGCCCGGCATTCCTGGCCCAGCACAGCACCGACGTGCTCGGCGCGATGTCCTCGGCCGTGCTCGGCAGCACGGCGGGCAAGCTGCTCATCCTCTGCGTGCTGACGTCGGCCGCGGCGTCGACCCAGACCACGATCATGCCGACCGCCCGCGCGGTGCTGGCGATGGCTGCGCATCAGGCGCTGCCGGCCCGGTTCGCGAAGATGCACCGGCGCTTCCGCACGCCCACGACGGCCACGCTGGCGATGGGCGCGGTCTCCGCCGTCTGCTACGTCGCGTTGACGCTGACCTCGAAGAACGTCCTGGCGGACTCGGCGGCATCGGTCGGCCTGCTGATCGCGTTCTACTACGGGCTCACCGGCTTCGCCTGCACCTGGTTCTTCCGCCGCGAGCTGCTGGCCAGCCCGCGGGCCCTGCTGCTCAAGGGCATTGCGCCGGCCATCGGGGGCATGACGCTGCTCGCCGCGTTCGTCCTGTCGATCAAGTCGTACCTGCCGGCGGCCAGCAGCTACTCCAGCTTCGCCGGAGTCGGTGGCATCTTCCTGATCGGCGCCGGCTCCCTGCTGGCGGGGGTAGTCCTTATGCTGGTTGCCCGGTGGAAGCTGCCCGCGTTCTTCGCCGGGGGGACGCTGCCGCCGCTCCGCCAGCAGGCCGCGGACGGCGGGCCGGCGAGGCAGCCGGCGGCCGGCGAGGCAGCGGCCGGCGAGACAGCGGCTAGCGGGCCGACGGCCAGCCCAGCGCCGTTGCCCGGCCTGGCCATCGGATTCGAGGCAAGGAGCGGCGTGGCATGACCCCAGTCGAGGTAACTGCCCCGCGCGGCGGCACCCGCCGCGCGGGGCGGCGCAAGGTGCACGTCCTGGAGGCCGCTGGCCGCGTCATCGCGGAGCGGGGAGCAGACGCCACGCGATTCGCCGACGTGGCGGCCGAGAGCGAAGTCCCCGTCAGCACCCTGCAGTACTACTTCGGCTCCCGCGAGGATCTCCTCGTCGCCGCGTTCAGGCATGCCTCCGGTACCGAGATCGCGGCGCTGGAGGCCGAGCTCGCGGCGCTGAGCGACCCCTGGGACCGGCTGGCCAGCATCGTCGCCAGGGCGCTGGGCGACTACCAGCCGGAGACAGGCGGGGCCGGCCGGCTGTGGATCGAGTCATGGCATTTCGGCATCAGGGACGCCGAGATGCGCGCGGATGCGCTGCGCGACTACGCGGCCTGGCGGCGGCTTGTGGCCGACGCCGTGCGCTCGGGCATCGACAGCGGCCGCTTCAGCGCCAGGCAGGCCCCGGACCGGATCGCGGTGCTCACGATCGCGCTGGTCGACGGAGTCGGCATCCCGCTCGCACTCGGTGATCCGGAGATCACGCCTGCCGGTGCCATCGCGGATGTGATGGCCGCCCTCGCGCAGCTGCTCCGGCCGCAGGCGGCACGGGCCAGGGACGACTGATCCTGCCGAAGGCCGGCATCCGCGCAGTCCGTCATGCGGTGGTGCCGGGCGTCCCGGCATGCCGGCGGACGGCATCGATGACAGCCGCGGTAGCGGGCCACGCCTGCGTTCCGGCACGGACCACGCTCCACATCCGGGCCTCGACCCCGGCCAGCTCAAGCGGCACCAGGCGAACGCGGTCCACCCCCGGGGCATCGGCTGGCAGCAGGCAAACGCCGTGCCCGGCGAGCACGAGATCGATGACCAGCTCCAGGCTGTCCGCGCGGTCCCGGATCCGCGGCGTCCAGCCGGCCAGCGCGCAGAGCCTGCCGGCGAGCTCGTCGTCACCGGGATCGCGGGAGTTACCGATCCAGAGCGCCTCGCGGACGCTCTCCAGATCCTCCGGCGTACGGATCCGGGCCGGCCCGGCCGACTCCGGCGGCACCGCCAGCATCATCGGACTGCGGCCAAGCAGCGAGCGGACATGCCGCCCGCCGCGCGGAACCAGCGTGTAGTCGTGCACGAAGCCAAGGTCGACCTGGCCGGCCTCCAGCAGCTCGTCCACCTCGGCCGGCTCGCGTTCCTGCAGCTCAATCTCGAGCTGCGGGTGGATCCGGGCAAGGTCGCCGACCACCGGCAGGAGGTGCTGCCGCAGCGCCGAGGTGTACCCGGCAACGCGCACCAGCCCGCTTGGCTCCGCGGCCCCAGCCAGGTCCAGCTCGGCAGCGGTAACCGCGGCCAGGATTCCCTCCGCGTGGCTGACCAGACGCCGGCCGGCCGGCGTCAGCCGCACCCGGCGGCCCGCCGCCTCAAGGAGCGGTACGCCGGCCTCACGCTCCAGGGCGGCCAGCTGCTGGCTGACCGCCGACGTGCCGTAGCCGGTGGCCTGGGCCACGGCGGACATGGTGCCGAGCCTGGATAGCTCGGCCAAGACCTTGAGTTTACGCAGATCCACCGGTCTATCATCCGCTCTTGCTGAACTGTATGGCCAGTTATCTGCACTAGACGTGAACGGTGGCCAGGCTATCGAATGGAGACATGAAGACGCCCGCGCCCGCTCTTGCCGTGCTGTCCATGTTGTCGGTACAGGCCGGCGCCGCCCTGAGCACGCACCAGTTCAGGGCGCTCACCCCGGCCGGCTCCGCCTGGCTGCGGCTGGCGATCGCGGCGATCATCCTGCTGCTCATCACGCGACCGCGGCTGCGCGCCATTGGCTGGCCCGCGCTGCGCGGCACCCTGCTGCTTGGCGCCGTGACGGCCGTGCTGACCCTGGCGTTCATCGAGGCAGTGGCCCGGATACCACTCGGCACCACGGCGGCCATCGAGTTCCTCGGGCCGCTCGGCGTGGCGGCCGTCCGCAGCCACCGCCGGTCGGCCCTCGTCTGGCCGGCCCTCGCGCTGGCCGGGGTCATCGGGCTGACCGAGCCGTGGCGCGGGCAGCTGAACCTGGGCGGCGTAGCTTTCGCCCTGACTGCCGCTCTCGGCTGGGCTGCCTACATCCTGCTGACCCAGCGCGTGGGTGCGCAGCTCTCCGGGCTGCAGGGGCTCGCGCTGTCGCTCGGCACGGCAACGGTCGTCGCCGCTCCGGTAGCCGCGTGGCCGGCCCTGCACGGCCTGACCCCGGTGATCGCCGCGCAGGGACTCGGCCTGGCCGTGCTCGTCCCGCTGCTGCCGTTCTCGCTGGAGATGCTGGCGCTGCGGCGGATGAGGGTGGCCGCCTTCGGCACGCTGATGGCCCTGGAGCCGGGCATCGCCGCCGTGGTTGGCCTGCTGCTGCTGGGCCAGCTGCCCGCCAGCTGGCAGGTTGCCGGGGTGGCGCTGGTGGTCACCGCGGGCATCGGCGCGCAGCGGGCCGTACCGGCAGCCGGGACGGAGCCGGCCGTCAGGGCCAGGGAACATGCCCGCACGCCGGAGATTCCCGTGACGGCCAGGCGCGCCTCTCCCGCCCAGTGCCGGTGACAGCCACGGCGCCGGCCCTGGCACAAAAGCCCGGACCGGGGCAGGTACTCAGCCCCTGCCAGGTCCGGCTCGGATTCCGCCGGCTCCGTACGCACCTGGGCGCTCCGCGCGTGAAGGAGGGGCGGCGAGTTGCCGCCCCTCCTTGTGCTGCGAATCGCAGCGAGCCGACACGGCCACCTACGGGATCAGTGTCACCGAGAGGTTATTTGTCGTGTCGGTCAGCGTGGCGGACGTGAACTGGACGGTCATCGGCGGGCTGCACGACGGGCTGAACGTCACGCTCGCCGTGAGCGTGTAGTCAGCCTTGCCGTTTTGCACTGGCTCCGTACTGGAGGCCGTGAATGACGCCTTGTTCACCGCCTTCGGGTGGTTGCTGCCGCCGTTGATGCACGCAGCCGTGCCGGAGAGCACCGCCACGATCTGCGCCTCACCGCCAAGGCCAGCTTCCTTCGCACTGACGGTAATGGTGTTGCCCGAGGTGGTAAAGGTGGGCGCACCCACGAAGTGCGGGCTGCCAGCGAACGCTGACGTGGCCGACCCGAGACCTATGGCCCCCAGCATTCCCATGGTAGCGACGATGACGAGAAGTCTCCTTCGCATGCTGTTCCTCCCTTGCGAATCGCTTCCCACTCGGCCGGTTCCCCCTCATCGCGCACCGGGGAGGGGTACTGTGGCGATTTCACTAGCGGAACGGAACATTCTTATGGCTCCACCTCCTCGCAGAGAGCTTCTGCAGGAGCGGGGGCGGATGGCGCTCAGTCGTGATCTCTCTGATCATCGCGAGCATTCGCCCTTGACAGACGCATCGGCGTCGTCGCTGCTTCACACGCACCTGGCCAGTGGCAGGACGCCGACCGACCGTCATGACCTGGCCGCCCGAACCCTGGGGACAGATAGCTTGAGCATGATCCTCTACGCCGTGCACAA
>DATGVY010000238.1:0-2499 GCA_035299845.1 Streptosporangiaceae bacterium | reverse complement strand
AGGTGGCAGCCGACGACATCAGCGCTTGCGGGGCGGCGCCGGCCGCGCCCGCGGCGCCTGCGGCGGCGAGGCCGGATGCTGCCAGCGCCATGCCTGCCGCCACGGCCCAAAGCACGCGAGTGGGTTTCCCGTTCATCGCAGGCCATCCCTTTCATCGCCCCGGCCGGGATCCCGCCAGGCCGAGACCGAGCACGGCGTCTGGGGGCGGCGCCGCTAATCTCCCATCCTCTGCCCGCCCCTGCCGGCAACGCCAGGCTCTTAAAGGAAGCATTCATCCCTGAAGGAGCGGGGCCGTGTCAAGCGTGACCTGAGCTGGGGTTATGCAGTGTTATGGCGGCTCTGCGGGCATGCGTGACTGGCGGTCTCTTGTTTCCCGGTAGCTGCCATGTCCGTGGCGAGCGCGCGGGCAGGTCAAGGACCGGGCGGAGCCCGGCCGTGTGAGCGGCGCCGGAGGCGTCCTTGAGGTGGCCGCCCGGGAGCCGATGATCGGGGCGGCGGGAACAGGAGCCGGGGGTTCTTGCGTCGTATTCGGTTGTCTGAGGCCGTCCCAGGTTCCGGGTCATCCCGGTGCGGGCAGTGCCGCTGGCTGCGTTCATCCCTTCGCGGGTCCCCGGCCGTGGCCGGGGGGCATGGGGCGGGTTCGCGTCAGGCGGTCAGGCGGGGTCAATCACGGGAACGCCCGCGCCGCCAGAGAACGGCAGCGGGGCAGAATGCTTGGCGACCTCGCGCCCGGAGCGCACCGGGCCGGTCATGCTGCCCTGGCCGGTGCGGTCGCGGTCGGCTCGGCGGGCCTGGCCAGGCAGCGGATCTGCCCGTCGCGCATGCCGTAGAAGACCAGGGTGAGCAGCTTGCGGGCGGCCGCGACCTTGGCAATGTTCTTGGCTTCTTTCCCGCGGCGGGCGATGATGCCGTCTTTGACCGCTCCGATCACGCAATCGCGGGGGGTGCGCTGGATGGCCTCGATGAGCGCCCAGCGCAGCAGCCGCGATCCCTGCTTGGTGACATGCCCGCGGGCGACCTTGGTGTCGGACTCACGGTGGCGGGGGGTGAGCCCGGCCCAGGAGCACAGCTGCCCGGCGTTGCGGAACCGGGTGATGTCGCCGATCTCGGCGGTGATGACCGCGGCCAGCACCGGGCCGATGCCGGGCAGCTGCTGGATCACCTGGTAGCCGCGGTCGCCGGCCAGCAGGTCCGCGATCACCTCGCCGAGCATGGTGATCTCGGCGGACAGCGCGCCGGCCAGCTGCCGAAGCGAGGTCACCTTCCCCGCATACGGCTGCGGCAGGCCGAGGGCGTCCAGCCACGCCGACCCGGCCACCCCGAAGATGTCGGTGCAGGTAACCGGGACGCCGAGCTTGGCCAGCACGCCGTGGACCTGGTCCTTGCAGCTGGTCCGCAGGTGCACCAGCTTCTGCCTGTAGCGCGTCAGCTCCCTGAGCTCCCGCACCTCAGCAGGGGCGATCCACGCCTCGGGCAGCCGGCCCATCCGCAGCAGGTCAGCAAGGTCAGCGCTGTCCCGCTCGTCGTTCTTGACCCGGCGGTAGGTGAACGCCTTCACCCCCAGCGGGTGGGCCAGGTGCACCTCCGCGCCGGCCGCGGCGAGCACGTCCGCCGCCCAGTACCACCCGTACGTTGCCTCCAGGACCACTTTCGGGTGCTGGCCGGCCCGGGCGATCTCCTTGCGCAGTGCCGCCGGGCTGTTGGTGATCTTCGCGGTGCCAAGGCGCCGGCCGTCCTCGGTCATCCGCACCAGCACGCTGCGGCGCCGGTGCAGATCCATACCCACGACCTGCCTGCCGTCATAGTCTTCCACTGGGGCCTCCCTTACCTGGTGGAGACGGATGCTTTGCACCTTCCAGCATCCGCCAGGGAGCGGGAGGCTCCGCCCCTTCATCGCATCACGTCTGGCTCGCGTTTGAGTTATTCCTGAGTTGCTGTGCGTGAGTAGTTCGGGGTGTAGTTCAGGCGGTGGCCGGGATGGGCGGCTTCCAGGGGTTTCCCGCCAGGCCTCGCGGATGGCGGTAAAGACGGCGACGCCATGCTTGGCCGCGGTGGAGGCGTATCCGCTGATTGCGTACCGGTTACGGGTGGTTTTCTGCGAGCGGAGCCGACCGGAAATCTTCTGCTGGGTCTCGCAGGCCGCAGGTCACGTTCGGCCTGGTTGGATGTCGGCGCGATGGCGGTGTCAGTCAGGAACCGCAGGGTTCTCCGTGCCGACATGGACGAGCGAGACCGACCTTAGCGGGGCGGGGCGGGCAGGGCTTGCCGAATGCGTTGATGGTGGCCCGATCTACGGCTCAGTCGGCTTGATCTCCAGACGCGCGATGAGCCCGTCACGCAGTGCGAGGTGGTCGGTCAGGTCCACCTCGCCGCCGGGGAAGTTTCCCTTGAGGTGCGTATAGACCTCGTAACGCTGGAGGTCATCAACGGCTTCGAGTGATGCGGAGCCTGTGACCTGCACGGTGTACTCGTAGGTGGTGGCCACGCTCCCGCGCCAGC
>DATGVY010000237.1:0-11259 GCA_035299845.1 Streptosporangiaceae bacterium | reverse complement strand
CTGCGCTGACCGTGTGCTGAGCCGCCTTGCGCTGAGGCCCCCTGCGCTGAGCTGTTGCGCTGAGCCCTGCGCTGAGGCCCCTGCGCTGAGCCGCCTGCGCTGACCGTGTGCTGAGCCGCCTTGCGCTGAGGCCCCCTGCGCTGAGCTGTTGCGCTGAGCCGCCTGCGCTGCGCGTCCCGGCGGGTGCCACGGCCAGTAACATCGCAAGCACAGGGGGCGCCGCAGAAAGCTACCTGCAAAGGGGCAGAGAGATGATCAGCTTCAGGCTGGGTGACGACCACGACCAGCTCCGCCTGACTGTCGCTGACTTCGCGCGCGACGTGGTAGCCCCGGTGATCGGCGGTTATTACGAGCGCCGCGAGTTTCCCTACGAGATCGTCGCCAAGATGGCCAAGCTCGGCCTGTTCGGGCTGCCCTTTCCCGAGGAGTACGGCGGGATGGGCGGCGATTACTTTGCCCTCTGCCTGGCCCTGCACGAACTGGCCAGGGTCGACTCGTCGGTGGCCATCACACTCGAGGCGGCCGTCTCGCTCGGTGCCATGCCGATCTACCGGTTCGGCTCGCAGGAACAGCGCGACCGCTGGCTGCCGGACCTGTGCCAGGGAGACCGGCTCGCCGCCTTCGGGCTAACTGAGCCTGGCGGCGGCTCGGACATCGCCGGGGGGATGCGCACCACCGCGCGGCTCGACAACGGCGAATGGGTAATCGATGGCGCCAAGGCGTTCATCACCAACGCCGGCACCACGATCACGTCCCTGGTGACGGCGCTGGCTATCACCGGCAGGTCGGCCGGCCGGCCGGAGATCTCCGCGATCATCGTGCCGTCCGGAACACCCGGACTGACCGTCGGACCCGAGTACTCGAAAGTGGGCTGGTGCGCATCCGATACCAGGGAGCTGGCCTTCTCTTCCTGCCGGGTTCCCGCCGCGAACCTGCTCGGCGAGCAGGGCCGCGGCTACGCGCAGTTCCTGCAGACCCTGGACGAGGGCCGGGTCGCCATCGCGGCGCTGTCGGCCGGGCTGGCCGCAGGCTGCGTCGACGAGTGCCTGGCCTATGTCAGGGAGCGCGCCGCGTTCGGTCACCGGCTCGGTCACTACCAGGCCATCCAGTTCAAGATCGCCGACATGGAGGCACGGGCGCATGCGGCCAGGCTCGCCTGGTATGACGCTGCCGCCCGGCTTGTCGCGGCCGAGCCGTTCAAGAAGCAGGCCGCGATCGCCAAGCTGACCTGCTCCAGCGCCGCGATGGAGAACGCGCGCGACGCCACCCAGATATTCGGCGGCTACGGCTTCATGAACGAGTTCCCGGTCGCGCGCTTCTACCGGGACGCCAAGGTCCTGGAAATTGGCGAGGGAACATCCGAGGTGCAGCGGATGGTGATCGCCCGCGAACTCGGGATCACCGGCGATGGGTGACCGCAGCAAGCACACGTGAACCTGCTGCTACCCGGACACCAGACTCCGCACGTTGAGCGGGGTCGCGATCATCCCGGAGTCGTACATCAGGTCCGCGACTCGCTGCACCTGGCCGAGGCTGAGGAAGGTCGGGTACTGGCCAATGGTGAGGAGCGCGGCGTTGCGCATATGCATTGAGCTGGTCAGCATCGCCTGCACCGGCCCGCGCATGGTGGCATTGGCCTGAGCCTGCATCAGCGCGGACTTGAACGCCTGCACGGCCTGCGAGTGCTCGCGTGCGAACGCGACCGGACTGAAGTAGCCGAGTAGTGGCAGGCCGGAGGTTACCCCGCTGTACGAGTCAACCACCGCTATCGCGCCCAGCTGGCTTTCCGCCTGGAAGATGTAGGGCTCCGTCGTCAGGATCGCGTCCACCTTGCCCTTCTGCAGCGCCGTGATCATGTCCGGCTCGGCCATGCCCAGCCAGTGAATGCTGGTCGGGCCGACGCTGTCGGTCCGCAGCACGGCCTGCGTCGCCAGCATCTCTATGCTGTAGGGCAGGTTGGGGGTTTTCTTGATCGCCTGCGCCGCGGGAGTGGCGACGGTCTTGTTCACTAGACCCTGCGGGCTGTTGATGCCCGAATTCGGCAGGGTCAGGATCGCCGCGACGTTCGGGGCCGCGTCATATCCGTCGGCGATTAGCCGCAGCGCCAGATGATCGTGGGATACCTGGTAGAACAAGTTGGCGTAGTCCCCGGCCGCGATGTCCGCGTGGCCGTGGCGGACGGCCTGGATTTCCTGCTGGAGAGACGCATAGTTACTGATCGTGACGTTCAGTCCGTGCTGGCGGAAGAGGCCGTCCTTGCGCGCGACATAGAGAGGCGCATCGTCAACACCAGGCACAGCCGCCACAGTGATTGTCCGGTTGCCTGATCCGCTCAGGCCCGTTGACGTCCCGCCTAGGAGGCCGCAGCCGGCCATCAGCAGCCCGGCCGACAGAAAAGCTACGGCGAGACAGAATCGCCGGCTCGTGCTGAGGCTGCGCGGCGCGCGAGCACCGCCCTGGACAAGCCGCATGGGGCTCCTTTGCGGGGCTTTGGGTCGAACAAGCCGTTCTGGGGACATAAGACTAGCCCGACAAGTACCCTACTGGTGGCCGAGTTAGGGCGCTCACGTAACGTAACATCGGTTTTTCGTGGTTACGCGAAGTACCGTGGGTAAGCGCTGGCAAACCGCATGTCAGCGTTGGGTCGCTAGTCGTGCGGCGGCGCTGCGGTGGGCAGGATTGTCGCCTTGGAAGGGGTACGACATGCCGGTTCTGCCGCGATGGCCGTATGCCGGCGGCCTGGTCCCGGCCGTGAGGCGAGTCGCGAGGTGAGGGGTGCAGAGGCTGTGAGGTCCAGGGCCAGGAAGACCCGCAGCGCCACCGCCGAGGCGGCCCGGCCGACCCCATCTGCCGGACCGGCTCCCGGCGCGCCGAGACATGGCCAGCCTCAGGGCGGCCGGGCTCAGAATGGCCCGCCGCCCGAAGGCTTCGACGGGTCAGCAGATGGCGGGGAGCGCGCGAACGCGGAATTGCCTCCAGCGCGCACGACCTCACGCCGCGCGCTGAAGAACTGGCGCGTGCGCTCGCGCCTCGTGCTGCTCATCGCCATCCCTACCCTTACCGCCATCGTCCTCGGCGGCATTCGCATCGGATCGTCCGCGCAGAGCGCGATTGCCTATCAGCAGGTGGAACAGCTCGCGATCTTGAGTGGAAAGGTCACCGGCCTGGCCCAGGCCCTTGAGATCGAGCGCAATGAGACCATCCGCTTCATCGTGCTCGGCAAGCAAGGCGGCGGCCGGGGCAGCCCGCCAAAGTCAGGCAAGCTGGAATTGCAGGTTCTCAGCCTGGACTATCGCAGCACCAATTCGTGGGCGAAGCAGGTGCGCAGCCAGGCCGCCGGGATTGGCAGCTCTTACCCCCCGCTGGTGCAGCAGGATGCGGAGGGAGCGATCACCGCCATCCAAGGGCTCCAGGCGCTCCGCAATGCCTCGAGACTCACCCAGTTGCCCTCGCTCGTGGTGATCCAGGAGTACGCGACCACGATCAGCGACGTGCTGGCGCTCAACAATGAAATCGCCCTGGGCAGCAACGACTCCTCGCTGGCCGACACCGTCCGGGTACTCGGCCTTATCTCCGGGATGAAGGCAGAGGCATCAGAGCAAGGCGCGATCCTGACCTCGGCGCTCACGTTCAGCCTGGGCGGCCAGGGCGTGTTCGGGCCGGACAAGCTGTCGGCCATCTCGGCGGCCGAGGCCAACCAGCAGAGCGACCTGGCGGCGTTCAGCATTTCGGCCACGGCCGCGCAGCGCCAGCTATACAACGACGCCCTGTCGGGAACCCTGGCCGACCGGGCGCAGGCACAGGAGCAGCAGGCGATCTCGCTGGCGCAGAGTTCCCAGGGATCTGCTGGCCAGGCGTCGTCGACCGCGTCGTCGACCGACCCGACCATCGCCGACGCCAGCGCGGCCATGGCTTACCCGGTCAACGCCTTGCGCGGGGTGGAGACCCGGCTCGTCGGCTCGATCATCTCGCGGGCTACCGCGCTGCGTAACGGCGCGATCGTCTCTGCCGTGGGTGTCGGTGTCGCGGTCGTCCTCGTCCTCGTCCTCGCGCTGCTGTTCACCACCGTCGTCGGCCGGTCGATGGTGCGCCCGCTGCGCAAGCTGAGAGCCGGAGCGCTGGAAGTGGCCGGGATCCGGCTGCCGGAGACGGTGCGCCGGATGAGCGAGACCGATGGTGATGAGGCACCGCTGGACGTGGAGCCCATCGACGTGGACTCGGCCGACGAAATCGGGGAGGTGGCGCGGGCGTTCGATCAGGTGCACAGGGAGGCGCTGCGGCTTGCGGCCAACGAGGCGGCCCTCCGCGGGAACGTGAACGCCATGTTCGTTAACCTCTCCCGCCGCAGCCAGTCGCTCGTCGAGCGCCAGATCCAGCTGATCGACGACCTTGAGCTCGGCGAGCAAGACGCCGAACGGCTGGGGAACCTCTTCCAGATGGACCACCTTGCTACCCGGATGCGCCGTAACTCCGAGAACTTGCTGGTTCTCGCGGGTCATGATGTGTCCAGGCGGTGGAATCAGCCGGTCGCGCTGGTAGACGTGCTGCGGGCGGCGGTTTCCGAGATCGAGCAGTACGAGCGCGTCACGCTGAACGTGCAGCCAGGGATCGCGGTCCGGGGACAGGCCGTCAACGACGTCGTCCACCTGTTGTCCGAGCTTGCCGAGAACGCGACCTCGTTCTCCTCCGCTGAGACCCCCGTCGCCATCGCCGGTCACCTGCTGAGCAGCGGCGGGGTGCTGCTCGACATCACCGACCAGGGCGTGGGCATGGGCGCCGAGGAGATGGCACACGCCAACTGGCGGCTTGACAACCCGCCGGTCGTCGACGTCGCTGTCTCCCGCCGGATGGGCCTGTTCGTGGTCGCGCGGCTGGCCGCCAGGCACGGAATCAGGGTCAGGCTGCGCCCGGCTGCCTCCGGCGGCCTGACGGCACTGGTGTGGCTGCCCGACGAGGCGGTCACGCAGGATTCCGATGGCGGTTCGCCCGGGCTGCGCAGGTCCGACGTGAGCGCGCTGGACGCCGCGGCTGATGCCGCTGCTCCTGCTGGCCTCTCCGCGGCCGGGTTCGCCACCGCAGGTCCAGCGCCGGCCGGCTCCGTGGCCGGGGTTTTCAGCACGGGCGAGTGGGGGAGCGGCGAGCGTTCCGCCGCGGAGGAAGCGGTCACCGTGGCGAGGACGCCCAAGTTCGCGCCACTGCGCGCCGATGCCGATGACAATGGCGGGGGCCTGCGTCCGCGCCGGATCCAGGGAACCGGGCCCAAGCCTGGCGCGGCGACTGGCCCGCTGCCCGCGTTCCGTACCAGCCCGCAGCCAGCGGCGGATGCCGGCGCCGCCCCGTTCGCGGCGGGCCCGCAGCCGGTAGCCGCGACCAGCCCGGCGGCGGGCACCGGCCAGGAGCCTCCGTTCGGACATGAAGGCGACACGATCGAGGGAGGCACCGACGTTTTCGGGGCAAGCACGAACATGTTCGCGCCCGGCACGGACGCGTTCAGCACCGCCCCGGAGCCTGCTGCGCCGCAGCCGGCGAGCACGGACGCGGACTCGTTCGCTGCCAGTGCGGATGCGTTCGGCACCGCGCCCCAGCCAGTGCTCGGCGCCGCGTCCCCGCCAGTATTCGGCGCGCCCGCCGCCGGCCAGACTACCGATCTCGCCGCGCCGGCCGGCGGCGGCCTGGCCGCCAGCGGCTGGACGCCAGGCTCATCGGCGCAAAGCGGCGTGGTCGTCCCGCCCGCGACGTCTGTCGGGAAGGACAACCGGCTGCCTATCTTCGAGTCAGTGGAGTCTGACTGGTTCCGGCGCGGACGGCACGCGGTCGCCGGGGCGGGACAGGAGGACGAGAAGGCAAGCACCTGGAGCTCGCCCGCGGACGAGGGCTGGCGCGCGGCAGAGGCGGTCAGTGCGCCCTCCTCGGGCGGCCTCACCCCGGCCGGCCTGCCGAAGCGCGTGCCGCAGGCGAACCTGGTCCCCGGCGCGGCCGGGCTAGAGCCGGCCGCCGCGCCTGCGCCCGCCCGATCGCCTGCGGCTACCAGGGACCGCTTCGCGAGCTTCCAGCGTGGCGTCAGGGAAGGCCGTGCCGCCCGGCGCGGCGAGGAGAACCAGGACCGAGAGGACGACGGTGGCACGTGACGCGCGGGCTGTTGCCATCGAGGCGGTTATGCTGGCGCCGTCACCGCAGCCGAGCCGGACGGCAGGCGCGGGGGTACCTGCGGCAATGCCCGCGGGAGCGCCGGAGGCAGGTCACGAAAGGAAGGAGCACGCGTGAGTCCGCTAGTGCGCCCGGCGCAGGACCTGAACTGGCTGATCACGAATTTCGTTGAGCGGGTTCCTTCCGTCGCGCACGCGATCGTTGTCTCCTCCGATGGCCTTCCGATGGCCTTTTCGCTCGGATTTCCGGCCGATCGGGTGGACCAGCTCGCGGCGGTGACATCGGGCCTGACCAGCCTGACTCAGGGTGCTGCCCGCGTATTCGAGGGCGGCGCCGTCACCCAGACCGTCGTTGAGATGCAGCGCGGCCTGCTGATCGTGATGGCGATCAGCGACGGGTCGAGCCTCGCAGTCCTTGCCGCCGCTGACTGTGACATGGGCCTTGTGGCCTACGAGATGGCGCTGCTCGTGGAGCGAGTGGGAAGCGCCCTCACGCCGGAAGTGCGTAGCGCCCTGCCGCCGGACTGGCCGGAGAATGGCGCACAGTGACAGGAGACGTCAGTGCCGGGCTCAGCCAGGAATGACTGGGAGCCAGCTGATGGCAGATACCCTCCTGAACAGGCTGACAGCCAGCCCGTTCCGAGGGACGATCTGTCAGCGGGCGGCATACCCAACCCACGTGATCCGGGTCAGCATGACTCGCATCCCTACCGGATGGCCGAAGGCACTGGTAGCGCGCTGGTACGGCCTTACGCAGTCACCGGCGGCCGGACAAAGCCCAGGTATCAGCTGGCGATCGAGGCGATGGTGGCGGCCTCGCACTACGAGGCACGTGATCTGTCAGTGCTGAGCCCGGAATGTCAGGCGATCCTCGGGTTTTGCCGGGACTGGCGGTCGGTAGCGGAAATCTCCGCAGTGCTCCGGATGCCGCTCGGCGTGGCACGCGTGCTCATCGCCGACATGGCCGTCCAGGGCTTGGTCCGGGTCCATCAGATGGACCACGCGCACGGGCGCCCGGACCTTAACCTGCTCGAAAGGGTTCTCAGTGGACTTCGCAAGCTCTAAAGCCAGCCCGGGGGACGTGGCCGAGGCGGCCATGACGTCCGTGAAGATTGTGGTGGCGGGCGGCTTCGGCGTGGGCAAGACCACTTTCGTCGGCTCGGTGTCGGAGATCACCCCCCTCACCACCGAGGCGGTCATGACATCGGCGAGCGACGGTCTGGATGACCTGTCGCACACCCCGGACAAGACCACCACCACGGTCGCCATGGACTTCGGCCGGGTGACTCTTGATGCCGGGTTGATCCTGTACCTGTTCGGCACGCCAGGCCAGCACCGGTTCTGGTTCATGTGGGACGACCTGATTCAGGGCGCGATCGGCGCGGTCGTGCTCGTGGACACCCGCAGGCTGGCTGACTCATTCCCAGCCGTGGACTATTTCGAGTCGGCGGGACTGCCCTTCATCGTCGCCGTCAACGGATTCAACGGGGATTTCCCGCACGCTGTCATCGACGTGCAGGAGGCTCTGTCGGTCAGCCCGCACGTGCCGATCATCGAGTGCGACGCCAGGGACAGGAAGTCCACCAAGTCGGCCCTCATCGCGCTGGTCGAGCATGCGATGGCGATGCAGCTGAGCGTCAGATAGCTGACGTCGGGTCCGGTCCCGGGCAGGATCCACGGCTGGGAGGCGCCTGCGGGATCCCATCGGCTGGCGGCTGCTGTAGTTTGTTTGACGCAGTTCCGCGGGGCGGTAGCTCAGCTGGTCAGAGCAGCGGACTCATAATCCGCCGGTCGTGGGTTCGATCCCCACCCGCCCCACCCGCCCCACCCAGAGGTCTTCACGTTTCACCAGTGTCCATGTTCACGTTTAGCGCTGACATTTTCGGCTGCCAGGGGTGATGGGCCTGACTGGCCTGAAATGATCTTGTGCGTGATGCAGCGCGGGCCTGTGTGGCCTTGCTGGCCTGGGTCAGGGCGGGCCCGCTGTGGTGGTGCGGGCCGAGGTGTTGGCTGCCGCTGGCCGCGCGGAAGGCTGCGGGCTGTTATGGCGGGGCGAGGCTGCGGGCTGTTATGGCGGGGCGGCGGCGGGCTGGCGATGGTCTTGCGGCGCCGGCGCCTGGTCTTGGGCGGGAGCCCGGCGGCGGCGCGCCGCGCGCTTGAGGCCTTGGCAGGCCTCGTGGCCCTCGGCGTCGGCCAGCACCCATCACGCCGGCGCGTACTGGTCAATCACCAGGTGGCCGCGCCTCGGCCTGGTCGTGCGGGCGATCCGGCTGAGCTGGGTGGTGCTCGGGCTGATCGGCCTGCGGGGCGTGATCGGCTACGCCCAGTACTTCTCCGGGCTGCCCGGCCGGCCTGGTCTGCGTGCACGTCGCCGATACCGCGCTGATCTGGATCGCGGTGCTCCGGCTGACCTTCGCGCCGCGCGACCGGGGCACCGCGCGGGCATCGGGGATCAGCCGGTCCCCGCCGCCCCGCAGGTTGCCGAGCCTGCCAGCCAGGCACTTCCGGGCGACGCGCAGGTGCGGTAGCTTCCGGCTTATGCCGAAAGCTGCCCTTAATGGGACCGAGATCAACTATGCCGACACCGGTGGCGACGGGCCGGTCGTCGTGCTCAGCCACGGGCTCCTGCTGGACCAGTCGATGTTCACGCCGCAGCTAGAGGCATTGGCGCCGGAATTCCGGGTGATCACATGGGATCAACGCGGCCACGGCTGGGATCAACGCGGTCACGGCGGAACCCCGGCGCGAGGACCGTTCAGCTACTGGGACTCGGCGCGAGACCTGCTGGCATTGCTCGACCATCTTGGCGTCCAGCGCGCCGTGCTCGGCGGAATGTCCCAGGGCGGGTTCGTCAGCCTGCGCGCCGCGCTGCTCGCGCCGGACCGGGTGCGAGGGCTGATTCTGATCGACACCCAGGCAGGCCAGGAGGACCCGGCCGTGGCACCGGCCTACGAGCAAATGCATGAGGTCTGGCGCGAGCAGGGTCCCGGGCCCGTCCAGGAAGTTGTCTCGTCGATCATCCTGGGCCCTGGCCAGTGGGACAACTGGTACGCCAAGTGGGCCGCCACCGAAATCGAGCAGGCCACGCCCGCGTTCCGCTGCCTGATGGACCGCGACGACATCACCGCACGGCTTGGCGAGATCGGCTGCCCGGCGCTGATCGTGCACGGCAGCGCCGACGCCGCGATCCCCCTGGCCAAGGCCGAGGAACTGCGCGACGGACTGGGCGGTTCCGCGCGGCTCGCGGTCATCGAAGGCGGCACGCACGCCTCGAACATGAGCCATCCGGCCGAGGTCAGCGCCAAGATGCTGACCTTCCTGCGAGAGCTTGACCGGCCCTGAACAACCGGGTCCGGACCTCCAGCGACACGTCTCCTCCTTCCGCAGCCCCGATACGCACCGAACTCGCTCACGCCAGTCGCTGGCCGCCCCGGACGCCGGAATACGCCGGGGCTGCCTGACAGTCGGGGCTGCTCTCCCCGGCGCGCTCATCGTCGTCTGGGCGCAACTGGCGATCGCCTTCGTCCTGCGCCACCCGGCGGTGACCTGCGCCATCATCGGCCCCCGCACCATGGAACATCTTCAGTCCCAGCTCCCCGCCGCCGAGGTCACCCTCACCGACGACGTGCTCGGCCGCATGGACGAGATCGTGGCGCCCGGCGTGACCATCAACCCCGCAGATGGCGGATGGGTGAGCCCAGCCCTGAAGCCGACGGCACGTCGCCGGCAGGACGCCGGCAGCCGCAGTAGTCCCGGCCGCAGAGCATGCCTGCGCCAGTAGACACCGCGGCTGAGATACAGATCTTCCGGTTCGGGCGCGAGACCGACGACCAAGCCAACGATCGGACTGCCGCGCCGAACGGCGGCTCTGGATCGCCAGCTGGCTGGGACCGCTGGTGACTGATCGTAACCAGATGATGGTTCCCGGCCGGACGCTGGAAGGAT
Source organism: Streptosporangiaceae bacterium (assembly GCA_035299845.1). Taxonomy (GTDB): domain Bacteria; phylum Actinomycetota; class Actinomycetes; order Streptosporangiales; family Streptosporangiaceae; genus Palsa-506. The sequence continues at coordinate 1,168 of DATGVY010000237.1, read as the reverse complement.
GAATGTGGCGAGCCACCGATGTCGCTGGCCAGCTGCTCGTGGCAGAAAACCCCGCTGAGTGGTCCCATGAGCATGGCAGGCGACAACCGATGAGTTAGCCGGCCGGGCAGGGTCTGTAGCTGCAAAGCTCAGGCTCTGAGCATGATCAGTTAGGAGACCCCATGAGCGCCACCGCACTACCGCCCGTCGTCGACGCCGGCACCTGGCAGCGCCAACTCGACGCGCTGCGTGCCCGGGAGAAGGCCGCGACCCGAGAGCTCGACGCGATCGCCGCGCAGCGCCGGCGACTGCCGATGGTCAAGGTGCCGGACTACACCCTGGAGGGCGAGCAGGGACCGGTCCGGCTGGCCGACGTGAAGCGAGGCGTTCCGCCTTCGGGATCCTGCCGACTCGGCATGGCCGAGGAGCGTGTCTCCCCGGCAGACCGCAGCACGCAGATCAGCCGCCCATGGCGGAACCGGCTGTCAAGAGGGCAGGATGAACTGGCCCGATGGCCCTGCTGTGTGCGTGTCGGGCTGGCGTAGCGGCTGTTGTGCTGGCTTGGCTCGCAGCTGCCGGGCTTGGGGCGAGCCGTTCGGATACGGCTGGCGGCCTCCTTGGTCTGTGCGTCTGTGTGCCTCATGCTCGTCCTCTGCGTCAACCTCCGGCGAGGCAGATCGGACTGGTTACGGGGCGGTGTGCGGGGCTCGGCGGATGCGCGTTAGCTTCCGATCCTGGATCAGAGGGCCCTGATGGCGTCGGAGCGCGGGGTTTGTCCGGCCCGGCAGGCGAGTCCGCGGCGGTGCGCGCGGGTGGATGCGGACGCGGGCAGGTAGCGCCGTCGGCAGCGGCGGGACGGCCACGAGGATGCGCTGCCATGCACGATCCGCCGCGCCAGACCCTGGCAGGGACGCTCAAATTAGCTGGCGGGCGCTGACACGGTCAGGAAGCGGCGGGCTTTAGGGCACGACTACGAGCGGCACTGGTGAGTGGCGGGCCAGGGCGACGGCGACCGAGCCGACCACCCGGTGCGTGATGTGGGACGAACTCCCGACCACGATCGCTATGGTGGCGTGGGGTTGGGCAGCGCGGATGTCTTTGGCTGCCGAGAGGAGTTCTTCTGCGATCAAGCCCTGGCGCCGCTCGAAGCCCCAGCCCGCCACGCGGCCGCCCAGCTGCTCGCCGGCCG
>DATGVY010000236.1:0-2825 GCA_035299845.1 Streptosporangiaceae bacterium | reverse complement strand
TGTCTGGTAGATAGCACTAATCGCATCCTGGCAACTGCGGCCCGGCCGGAACCCATACGATCGGGCTTCAAACCGTGCCTCCCACTCGGGTTCCAGCGCGCTCCGGACTCTTGCCTGATGGCAGCGATCCAGGATCACGGGGACGCGTGCTTCATACTGCGATCCTTTCCAGGCGTTGTGCGGCTTGGGCTTTGGTGTCGGCGGGGAGCTTGTATGAGCTGGCGATTCGCTGGAGGCATGCCTGCTCGACGGCGGGGGTGAAGCAGATCCACAGCCGTCCGGCCGGGCCGCGGCGGGCGGGCACGTGTCCCCATTCTGCCCAGGCGTAGACGACGTCGGGCTTGACGCCGAGCCGGCGGGCGACCTCGGCCATGCTCAGCTCGCCGTCGGCCTGCGGGGCGGGGTCGGTGTCGCGGTGCTGGTGGGCAGAGCCGGCGGCGCGGTCGCGGCAGGCGGTTTCCACGTCGGGCGGGAAGGGGATGGCCCACCGCCCGGCCGGGCCGCGGCGGGCGGCCAGGTATCCGGCGTTGATCCAGTAGTGGATGGTGCCGGTGGACACGCCGGTGAGCTGGGCGATCTGGCGGGGGGTGCGCTCGCCGGCTTCGAGCAGCCCGGGGTAGGGGATGTGGTGATAGCTGCGCAGGTTGCCGGCGGCGACTCCGTCGAAGGGCTGCCCGGTGCCGGTGCGGTGCCCGGCGTCGTTCAGCGCGGCGGCCAGGGCGTTGTTGTCCAGGCCGGGGCCGATGCGGCAGGCGAGCTCGATCGCCGCCGGGTCGGTGCAGTGCAGCTGGACGGCGCTGCGGCGCCGGGTGACCTGGACCTGCTGGCTGGTCCCGGATTTCCAGCGCAGCCCGACCGAGATCTGGGCACGGTCGTGGGCGGAGGGAGTGATGGTGACGTCGGCGAGCAGGGTGCGCAGCAGCCGCTTGCGGTCCTTGTCGCTGGTGGTGGGGGCCGACCAGAGAGCGGGCAGGTCAGCGATGGTGACGGCGAGATGGTCTGGGCTGGGCAGCTCGGGCTGGGCGGAGCGCTGGGTGGCGAGCGCCGCCTCGGCGTCGGCGAGACCGGTGAGCCTGGTCTCCCACCGGGCCTCCAGGCTGCGGGCGACCAGCCGGTTCTCCGGCTCGCAGGCCAGGAAGGCCCGCTCGGCCCGGTCGGCGTCGTAGCGCGCCCGCTCGACGGCCAGCTCGGCGGCGCGGACCGACCGCTGCCGCCGGGTGGTGACCTCCTCGGCAGCGGCCAGCGCCAGCGCGACCTGCGCGGGCTCGACCGCGGCCAGCAGCGCGGGGGCCACGGCCTCATCGACGGTGTCGGCGCGGACCGACCCGCACAGCGGCGTGGCGACGTGGTCGGCGCGGGAGTGGGAGCACTCGTAGCGCGGGTACCGGTCCTGGTAGCGGACCTGCATCGAGCGGCCGCAGGCACCGCAGAACACGATGCCCTGGCACAGCGCGCTGCCTTCGCGGGGCGGGCGGGCTCCGGCGTTGGTCCGGTTGGCGGCCAGCTTCGCCTCGTTGGCCAGGTAGTCCTCCCAGGTGATGTAACCGGGGTGGTGGCCGTGGATCAGCACTTCCCACTGGTCGCGGGGCAGCTCGGTGACCGAGGAGCGCACCATCCCGTCCGGGTCGACGACCTGGCGGGAGCGGCGCCGCCCGAACACATACGCCCCGGCGTAAGCCGGGTTGCGCAAGATCCCGGCGGCGCGGGCGTGGGTGAGCCTGCCCCACCGCAGCTGCCCGGCCCACACCCCGCCATAGGCGCGGCGCGGGAACCGCCGCCCGGCGAACGCGCCGGCCACCCCGTAAGCCGACCCGGTGGCGTCAAACGCGGCGAACACGTCGCTGATCGCGGCGGCGACCTCCTCGTCGGGGTCGATGATCACCTTGTTCTCGTCGTCATGGACGAGCCCGACGGGCAGCGGGACGCGCAGCTCGCCGCGGCGGGCGGCGGCCCGCTTGGACTCGTTCATCCGGCTGGTCAGCCAGTGGAGCTCGGCCTCGCTCATCTGGCTCTTGAGACCGAGGAGGAGCCTGTCGTTAATGTCGGACAGGTCATAGACGCCGTCGCTGTCGATGACCAGGGTCCCGGTGAGGCGGGCCAGCTCGAGCAGGCGGGCCAGGTCGGCGTTGGAGCGGGCAAGCCGCGAGACTTCCAGCCCGAACACCGCCCCGACTTCGCCCAGGCACACCCGGGCGACCAGCTGCTTGAACCCCTCCCGGTAGGTGGCGCTGCGCCCGGACAGGCCCAGGTCGGCGTCGATCACCTCGATGTCTGCGGCTGCCCAGCCCAGCCGGGCCGCCAGCCCGGCGAGCCCGTACTGGCGGGCGGTGGACTCGGCATGCTCGCGGACCTGCATCAAGGTGGACTGGCGGACATATACGGTCGCCGTGCGCTCGAGGTGTGCGCGGGTCACCTTCTGCTCGCCGCGGATCATCGCTGGCCCCCGGCCCTGCTCGCAGCGCGGCCTGGGCCATGTTGGCCAGCGGGGCGACCAGCTCGGCCAGCACGGCCGGGGCCAGGTGCCCCGCCGGCGCGATCGCGCAGGCCGCAGCCATGGGCTAGTCCAGCTCCCGGCGGGCCAGCAGCTCCAGGTTGACCGCCGAGACCTCCTCCAGCGCCGCCTGCAGCCGCCTGGATATCTCCAGGTGAGCGCGGACAGCGTCCGCCAGCACGGCCGGCACGTAGACCATGCGGCCCGCCACCGACAGGTACGCATACGGCCCGTGCAGCTCGCCTCGTGCGCACCGGCACCTCTCCTTCCCGCAGCGGCGGCGCTGCTCGACCAGCGAGCCCGCGAGGAACGCCGCTGCCTGCGGCAGCCCGGC
>DATGVY010000235.1:0-2092 GCA_035299845.1 Streptosporangiaceae bacterium | reverse complement strand
ACGCCGGGCGTCATCCTGGTGGGCACGTCGGCCTCCCGCGGCGGGTACGCGATCCGTGACTTCCTCAGCCGCAACGGTTACCCGTTCGAGTGGGTCGACGCCGGCCAGCCCGATGCGGTGCGGGCGGTCCTGGGAGTCGCCGAAGTGGAGCCAGCGGCACTGCCGCTGTGCATCCTGCCGGACGGGTCACGGCTCGCGTCTGCGACGGTGGAACAGGTCGCCGCGGGTCTCGGCATGGTCGCGGCCCCATCACTGCCGGAATACGACCTGACAATCGTCGGAGCGGGACCGGCCGGGCTGGCCGCCGCCGTCAACGCGGCATCCGAGGGCCTGCGCACCGTCGTCGTCGAGGCGGTGGCACCGGGTGGCCAGGCCGGGACCACGTCGATGATCGAAAACTATCTCGGTTTTCCCAACGGCATCAGCGGCAGCGAACTGGCGACGCGCGCGACGGTGCAGGCGCGCCGGTTCGGTGCCGAACTGCTGCTGGCCAGGCCCCTGACCGGCGTCTCGGCCGACGGGCCGGGCTATGCCGCCGAGCTGTCCGACGGCACGCTGATACGCGGGCGGGCGGTGCTGTTCGCCAGCGGAGTCGAGTGGCGCCGCCTGGACGTGCCCGGGATCGATGACCTGCTCGGCGCCAGGGTCTACTACGGGGCCGGGCCGAGCGAGGCGCTGGCGTGCACGGGTTCCCAGGTCGTCGTAGTGGGCGGCGGCAACTCAGCGGGCCAGGCGGTCGTCCGGTTCTCCCGGTACGCGCAGCAGGTCACGCTGCTGGTCCGCGGCCGCGACCTCGGCGCGTCGATGTCGCAGTACCTCATCGATCACCTGTCGGCGATCCCCAATGTTGATGTGCGGGTGCGCACGCAGGTGGTGGGCCTGGAGGCCGATGACCGCCTCCGGGCGGTCATCGTGCGCTCCGGGGACAGCACCGAACCGGCGCGGTTGCCGGCGGATGCCTTGTTCATCTGCATCGGCGGCACCCCCCGCACCGACGGCGCCGCGGGGATCGCGCTGGCCACCAACACCGCCGGGTACCTGGTCACCGGCAACGATGCCGCCAGTGACCCGGGCGGCAACTGGCCACTGCGCCGGGAGCCGCTGCCGCTGGAGACCAACCGGCCCGGCGTGTTCGCCGCAGGAGACGTGCGCTGCGGGTCGGTCAAACGCTGCTCAGCAGCCATCGGCGAAGGATCAATGGCCGTGGCGCTCATCCACCGGCGGCTGGCGGAGCTAGGCGGTGACTGAGCCGCCCGCGGTAGCGAGTCCGGACGCCGCGGTGTCCTCCGAGTTCGCTGAACTCGCCTCCGACGAGCGGATCGCCAAGGCCGCTGCGGCACTCGAACGCAACGGCATCCGGCCGCTGTTCGCCGCCACCGGTGCCGACGCGAGGGGTCTGGTCGACTCCCTCCTCGTGGACGGCGCCGAGGTATACAACAACACCTCCCAGACCCTCGAAGCCATCGGCGTCGCCGACGACATCGAACGGTCCGGCCGCTACCAGCCACTCCGGTTGCGGCTGTACCGGATGGACCGGGAAATGCAGCACCGCGAGATGCGCACCCTGGCCGCGTCACCCGACTACGTCGTCGGCAGCGTCCACGCGCTGACCGAAGGCGGATCGCTGCTCATCGCCTCCGCCAGCGGCAGCCAGCTGGGCCCGCTCGCGTCGGGCGCGGGCCGCGTGATCCTCGTCATCGGGGCCCAGAAGATCGTCCCCGATGTCGCCACCGGGCTGCGGCGCATCTACGAATACTGCTACCCGCTCGAGGATGCCCGGGCCCGGCGGGCCTACGCAGTGCCCAGCGGGGTGAACAACATCCTCATCATCAACAAGGCGATCACCGCCGGCCGGGTCACCGCGATCATCGTCAACGAGCGCCTCGGCTTCTGATCACCGTCAGCTGGTCGCCAGGCAGTCTTCGCATCCGGCGACGGTGTCCGCCAGCTCGGTCAGCCTGATACTGCGCGGCATGCGGGCAGGGCGGCTCATGGGGCCAGCGCGGCCAGCAGGGTGGGCGGGTCGTAGCCGCCGCGGTGGACGACGCCGTCGATGAACAGGGTCGGCGTGCCCACCACCTGGCCCGAAGCC
>DATGVY010000234.1:0-12705 GCA_035299845.1 Streptosporangiaceae bacterium | reverse complement strand
CCCGGATCGGCCAGGCCGAGCTCGGCGCAGAACCGCCTCCGGACTGCCAGCCCGCGGCCGGAATAGAACACCAGGCTGCCCACGCCGCCGCCAAGCTGGCCGACCAGCCACCGCGGCGCGCCGTCACGGAGCCTGCCCAGGTGGCGGCGGATCTCGTCAGCCCACGATGCCGCCTTCCAGCCAAACGTCACCGGGCTGCCATGCTGGCCGTGGGTGCGCCCGGCGAGCACGGTGTCGCGGTGCGCCGTGGCGAGCGAGAGCAGCAAATCCTCGATCCGGCGCAGGTCGCGCCAGACGATCGCGCCCGACCGGCGGATAGCCACCGCTGCCCAGGTGTCGGTGATGTCCTGCACCGTGGCTCCGGCGTAGACGTGCTCCCTTGCCTCGTCGGGCAGCACGGCCTGCAGGGCATGGATCAGGCCCAGAGTGGAGTGCGAGGTCGCGCGGGTCTGCTGGGCCGCGTAGTCCAGATCGATCTTCTCGGCCCGTGCATACTCACCGATCAGCCGGGCCGCCGTGCTGGGGATGACACCCTCGGCGGCCTGCGCGCGGGCCAGCGCCGCGATGACGTCCAGCCAGCCTTGCAGCCGGCCTTCCTCGCCGAAGATCGCGCGGGTCTCCGCGGTCCCCCACAGGTGGCCGTACAGGGCGGAGTCCGTGAGCCGGGTGCTCATCGCCCGTCCGGACGGGTAGTCGGGCCGACCGCGGCAGTCGGGGTGACCGCGGGCGGCAGGGCGGCCACGCCAGCCGGGGCCATCGCACCAGCCGGGGTGACCGCGGGCGGCAGGGCGGCCACGCCAGCCGGGGCCATCGCGCCAGCCGGGGCGATCGCGTCAGCCGGGGCGGCGGTGGGCGAGGCGGCCATGGGCGAAGGGGCCCGGGCCGGGGCCGCAGCAGCCGCCTGGGCAACGATGGCGGGCGGGACGGCAGCGACAGCGCGGCCAAGCCCATCACGGATCTCCGCGAGGCTGGCCCCCCACGGCACGACCACGAGCCCGTCCTCGACCGCGATCCTGTCCTCGAGCAGGCAGCACTTGGTCAGCACGGGCCCGGGCCCGAGCCGTCCGCTGCGCAGCCCTTCGAGTGCCAGATTGCGCGGGCACATGTCCACGACAGGCGCCGCGCGCTCATAGAACCAGTCATGGATGGCGCGGGATCTGGCACAGCCGATGAGCGTCCAGTCGGCCCGCGGCGGGATCTCATCAAGGTACGAGACGGGGCCGTCCGCCGTTGCCGTGCCCGCCCGGCACGGGAACAGGTAGTGGCTGGCCGGGCTGCCTGCCGCCAGCAGCCCGAGGTCAGTGAGCTCGGGAACGAGCTCGACCGGCGGCAAGTCCTCCGCCAGGTCAAGTACCCGGCTCGCCTGGTCGACCAGCTTGGCGGGGTGCGGGGGGACCACCTCGACCACCCGGATCCGCACCGGGACAGGATCGAGAATGAATCCGATGTGACCGTAGCGCCCGCGCACGACGACGCAGCGGGCACCGGGGGCCCGGTCGGCTGCGACCCGGCTCAGGCTGGTGGGGATGCCGGTATCCGCCTCAGGCGCATCGACGAACGCCGTCTCGTCCGGCCCGGCAATCAGGCTGACGGCAGTGATCTCGGAGAACAGCGGCGTGTCCGAGTCCCTGCTGACCTCGACCACGGCGCTCGCCCCGGCGGCGCTCGCCCCGACTGCGCCCACCTCGGCCGCATCTGCCCTGGCCGCGCCGACCCTGGCTCCATTCCCCCTGGCTGCGCCGACCCCGGCCGCGCCGACCCTGGCTCCATTCGCCCTGGCTGCGCCGACCCCGGCCCCTTCTGCCCCGGCAGCGCGTGCCACGATATAGCGGGTCCGCCGGTAGGCCGGCCGTCCGAGGAAGTACTCGCGCAGGCTCGCCTCGTCGAGGGGCACCGGCACGCTGGCCACGCTGATGCTGCGGTACCTGGCAGGGACGAGATTCACGTTCTGCCCGGTCACGTTCTGCCCGGTCACGTTATGCGCGCGGCAACGGGCCGGGCTGGTGCCGCGGCATAGGTGTCGGCACGCAGTGACAGCCGCAGGGTCTCCAGGCCCAGTGCTCCGGCCGGCCGGATATTGGCCAGGTTGACGTCGGGGCCGAAGCGCCGGACGAACCACGCCTGCTGGTCTTCTCGCGGCGCCTCGAAAACCAGGCAATCCGTGCTGGCCGCGGCGGCCATCGCCTCGACCACGTCCGCGCGCACCGAGCCCGACCCGGAGTAGATGCCCACCGTGCCGCTGGCCCGGCCTTCGGCCAGCACCCAGGTGGCCCCGGCCGCGAGATCGCTCGCCACCGACGCGGCCCATTCCGCCGGAGTCAGCCGGATCGCGGGATCCTTGGCTCCCACCTCCGCCAGCACGATGAAATGCTCGGCCGCCTCGGCGATGAGCCGTTGCTTGGCCGCGGCGTCCATGGCTACCGTCCCGGCCGATACCTCCACGCAGGGGAAACCGCGTGCGCGTGCCCAGTCCAGGAACTCCGCGGATCGTCCTTGCGCCCAGGCGATCTCCAGCAGCGTGCCGCCCGGCGATGCAAGCACCCGGTGCGCCGCGAGCATCTCGAGCTTCGCGTCCAGGTTCGGGTCAAGGTAGGCAACGCCCCAGCCGAGCTTCCAGACATCCACGTACATTCCGCACATGTCGAGAAGATCAGCGGCTTCGCGAAGCGGAACTCCGGCGTCAAGGACATGCGTAATCCCGGTTCGGCGCGGCTTGGCCGTCCTGGCCGGCAGAGCGAGGAAATCGGGCGCCGGCATAAATGCTATGATAGATATTCCTACACTTTAGTGCAAGAACGCCGGACCTTGGCGCGGCGGGACCGGACCGCCGGAGGGATGCGGATGACTGCCGACCTTCCTGGCCTGATCGAGCGGATCCGGACCAGCCCCGGTGTGCGAGGCAAGTCCGCGATCGGCATGGTGACCGAGATCTTCCAGGGTACGGACTGGCTGTCCGGGCCGGGCGACGATGGCGCGGTCATCCAGGACGCCGGCTTGTCCCTCGTGGTGGGCGGCGAGGCGATTCTTCCCGCCTTCGTGGCCGCGGATCCCTATGGCGCGGGCATCGCCGCAGTCACCACCAACGTCAATGACCTCGCCGCCATGGGCGCCTGGCCGTTGGCCCTGGTGGACACCGTGACGGGCCAGGAAGCGGTCGCCAGGCAGGTACTCGAAGGGATGCGCTGGGCCTCCGGCCTTTACCGGACCCGGGTGGTCGGCGGTCACCTCACCATCACCGACGGCCCGCCGGCGCTGTCGGCCTTCGGCCTCGGCCGGGCGGACCGGCCCTTGTCGGTACGCCAGGCGGCGCCAGGGCAGGCCCTCGTGTTCGCATGCTGCCTTGAGGGGCAGATGCGGGCGGACTATCCGTTCTTTCCATCCTTTGACGAGCGCGGCGGGCTGCTCGCTGACGATGTGCGGCTGCTAGCAGAGGGCGCGTCTCGCGGCTGGGCGGCGGCCGCCAAGGATGTCAGCATGGCCGGGCTGGTCGGCTCGCTCGCGATGCTGCTGGAATGCAACAGGCTTGGGGTGGTACTCGACCTGGACGGGCTTCCTGTTCCGGCCGGGGTGACGCTGGAGCGCTGGGTCACCTGCTTCCCCTGCTTCGCGTTCCTGCTCTGCGTTCCGTCCGGGCGGGTGGCCGAGTGCCTGCGGGCATTCGCCGGCCGCGGGCTGGCCGCCACTGCGGTGGGAACGCTTGATGACACCGGCAAGCTGCGGGTCAGCTCGGGCGGGCAGGCCGCTACCGCGTTCGACCTCAGGCGCGAGAGCGTGACCAATCTGCGCTCCCACGCTGAGTCACCGCGCTGAGCCACCGCGCTGAGCCACCGCAGCGGGCCGCAGGCGGGCGGGCTAGGACGACGTTCCGGGCGGATGCCGGGCGGTGAGGCCGATCACCATGCGCTGGTGATCGATGCCGGCGTAACCGACGATGCCGCCCGCCCGCCGCCAGCCCAGCCACTCGAAGAACGCGACGTTGGCGGGCTGGATGAACGCCTCCATTTCGCGGCCGCCGCGGGCGCCCGCCTCGGCCACGGCAAAGCGCACCAGCGGAGCGCCGATGCCGTGCCTGCGGTGCTCTGCCAGCACGGCAAGCCTGTCGCCCTGCCACCGGCCTGCCGGGTCGGCCAGCGGATAGAGCCGCACGGCCCCGCAAATGTCTCCGTCCGCCAGGCCCACGACATGGATCGTCGCCGGATCGTCGTCGCGGGCGTCGCGGTCATCACCCGCGGAGCCTGGCCCGCCGCGGAACAGCCCCTGCTCGGCCACGAAGACCTGGTGACGGATACGGAAATGGGCGGCGAGCTCGGCAGCCGAGGCCGCCGGGCGGCAGGCGAGCCGCGCCGCGGCTGCCGGGCGGCTAGCCGTTGCCGACAAGCGGTAGGAAGGTGCGTTCACCCCGATCACCGTCCCTTTCAAGCAGGCTCATCGCCGAGCACGCCTGGCACCGTGCGCAGCCCGCCGCGACGCCGCCGGCACCCAGGCCGCGAGCGGCAAGATAGGGCGCTACCCGGCGGTAGATCGATTCCGTGTAACCGGGCGACGGCGCCTCGAGCCGCTCCATCAGGCTGCCGACCGTCGGGCGCAGCGGAACCACGAACGGGTAGACCCCCAGATCGATTGCCCGGCGGCACCCTTCAACGGTGAGCTCGGGATCCTCGCCCATGCCGAGGATGACGTAAGTCGAGACCTGGCCCTGGCCAAACGCAGCCACGGCCCGCTCCCACGCCAGGAAGTAGCCATCGACCCCGGTACGTGCCTTGGCGGGCGCGACCCTGGCCAGCACCTGCGGATCAAAGGATTCCACGTGCATCCCGACCGATTCGATTCCCATCTCGGCGACCTGGTCGATCACGTCGAGGTCCGCTGGCGGCTCGAATTGCACCTCCACCGGCAGACCAGCCGCCTCGCGGATCGCCCGGCCGCAGCGCGCAATGTAGAGTGCGCCCTTATCCGGCGTGGCCGTCGTCCCGGTGGTGAGGGTCGCGTCGACCGCCCCGTCTAGGTCCCTGGCGGCCACCGCGACCTCGGCGAGCATCTCCGGGGTCTTCTTGGCGATGGTCCGGCCGTTGGCGAGGGTCACGCCGATCCCGCAGAAAGCGCACTGATCCGCATTGCCCCAGTAGGCGCATGTCTGGATGACAGTGCTCGCCAGCGAGTCCAGGTGCAGCAGCGCGATCTTCCAGTACGGGATGCCGTCGGCGGTCTGCAGGTCGTAGTAGCCGGGACGGCGCATTGGCTCAGCCGATGCGAGCCTGCGGTCGTCCCGGTAGATACCCCAGCCGTCATCTTCCGCCCGCATGACGTAGGGAGACGCCTGCGCGTAGTCGGCAGCCGTGGGCACGGTCGCAGCGAACCCGTCGATCCACAGCATTCCGGCGTCGGCCGGCCCGGCCCCGCCCTGTCGGCGCTCCATCGGCACTTCGGTGCGCAGGCCGTAGCCCTGGAGCTCGGCGATGAGGTGCGCGAGCCCGCGAGGGATGCCCGGGCCGCCGGTCCCGCCCGCGGCATCAGCTCGCCGTCTGGCTTCCGGGTCAGCCTGCCGCGTTGGCCCGCGGGCCGGGGAACTGCCCATAGCCCCTCTCTTCGCCTGCGTCGGTCGGCCCTCACCTGCTCAGGCGATGCGGCCTTCTTCATGCGACATAATCATTTACCATCCTTGATAAACCCTGGGACCGCGACGGGGCAACCCCCTGGCCGGATTTTGCCGCTCAGTGCAGCCTCAACCGGGCAGCCTCAACCGGGCAGCCTCAACCGGCCAGCCGCAGGCGGGCGCTCGCCAGCGCGTCATCGAACTCCCCGGCGCTGGGGTAGCTGCCGATCTCCGCGCCGACTCGGAGCCCGCCGCTGGCCAGATCGAGGACCGCCTCGTCGAGCCGCCAGACCGCGCGGACCAGCGTCTCGTCCGGCTCGATCGAGATGATCACGGCTCGCCCGCTGGGAACATGGGCCTCCACGCGCTGGTACGGCAGAAAGGGGGCACGCGCCTGATCGCCGGTCTCCTCGATCACCGCCCAGCCAGGGCCCCTGGCGCGGGCACGCGCGAAGGCGCCCAGGCGATCGCCGGCGGCACTGGCCGCCGTCAGCTCCCTGTAGCGGGTCGCGCACGCCGCAGCGGCGATCAGATCCAGGCGGAGCCCTTCACTGCGAAGTCCCCCGGCATCAGCGACGATCGCCTCCCCGCGCGCAGCCTGGGCAAGTAGTGCGGGGACGTCCGGGCAACTGGCCCGCAGCCACCCGAGCAGTAGCTGGATCAGGGACAGGGAACGCTCGTACATGTCCGGCCTTGCCATGATGAGCGGGAACAGCCGGGCCTCGGCCGCATCCCACGACCGCAGGATCTGGGCCGGCACATCGGCCCGGCTCTCCGCGGGCACCGGCCCGCCATCGACTGGCCCGCCCGGCACCGGCCCGCCATCGACTGGCCCGCCATCGACTGGCTCGCCCATGCCGGAGCCGCCCGCCTGCACCTCGCCGGAACCACGCCCAGCCATTGCGCCCTCGCACGGTCATGTTTACTATTCGAAACAATACGTCACCTATACGACTCGCTGATCTCACCCGCGCCCAACGACAGGATCTCATGACCAAGACCGCGGTCGTCGCTCTCGGCGGCAACGCCCTTACCCTGCCGGGCCAGGCGGGAACGTGCGCGGAGATGGTGAGCAACGCCGCTGCGATGGCCGCCTCGATCAACGAGGTCATCGAGGCAGGCTGGCGGGTCGTGATAGTGCACGGCAACGGCCCCCAGGTGGGCAACCTCGCGCTCCAGCAGGAGGCCAGCCCGCTGGTGCCGGCCCAGCCTCTCGCGATGCTCGGCGCCATGACCCAGGGCCAGCTCGGCAGCATCCTTGCCCGCGCGATCGACGCGCTCCGCGGCCCGGGCAGCACCGCGGCCCTGATCACCCATGTCACGGTAGACCGGGCAGATCCCGCGTTCCGGTCGCCAACCAAGCCGATCGGGCCGTTCTTCGATCGCGCGCGAGCTGAGCAGCTCGCGCGCGATCGCGGCTGGGTGGTGCGGCCGGACTCCGGCCACGGCTACCGCCGCGTCGTCGCCTCGCCGGAACCGGCCGGCATCGTCGAGATCGACGCCATCCGCGCCCTGGTCAATGCGGGACTGCTGGTCATCGCCGCAGGCGGGGGCGGGATTCCGCTGACCAGCGGGCCCGAATGCCGCGAGTTCGCTGATGCCGTCATCGACAAGGACCGGGCCGCGAGGCTGCTGGCCACGATCATCGGCGCGCAGGCACTGCTCCTGGTGACCGCCGTGGACCGGGTCATGCTGGACTTCGGCACGCCGCGCCAGTCCGCCCTGACCACGGTCACCGCCGACGAAGCCGCCCGCCACCTGGCCGAAGGGCAGTTCCCGCCGGGGAGCATGGGCCCCAAGATCGAGGCAGCACTGCAATTCCTGGCCGCGGGCGGAGACCTGGCGGTGATCACTTCCCCCCGCCTGCTGGCGCAGTCCCTGACCGGCGCCGACTCCGGCGGCACCCGGATCGAGCCCGGCCCGGCGCAGGCAAGCCCGGCGCAGGCAAGCCCGGCGCAGGCAAGCCCGGCGCAGGCAAGCCCGGCGCAGGCGAGCCCGGCGCAGGCGAGCCCGGCGCCTGCGGGGTACATCCGGTGAGTACCTCTGCGCTGCGAGTATTCGCCGGCGCCTACCGGGACTCGCTGCTGCTGCTCAGCGCGACCCGTGCCATGCGGGACGGCGACGGCGTGGAGTGGGCGACGGCCCTGCTGGCCATCCCGGCGAATATCGATGATCTTGCCGCCGATGGCTTCCGGGCGAACGACCTCGCCGGCGCGGGCGCCAACGACCTCGTGCTCGCCGTGCGCGCGGCCGATGACGCGGCTGCGGGCGCCGCGCTGGAACGCGGGCGGGCTCTTCTGTTCGCCGAGACCGGCCCGGCGGGCACGGCGGATTCCCGGGCTGCGCCGCGGACGATCGGCGACGCGGTGGCGCAGCTGCCAGCGGCGAACGTCGCTGTCGTGTCAGTGCCCGGCCCCTATGCCAGCCTGGCCGCGCACCAGGCCCTCACCGCCGGGCTCCATGTCCTGTTGTTCAGCGACAACGTGCCGCTGGTGGAGGAGGTCGAGCTCAAGGAACGAGCCGCTGCGCTCGGCCTGCTTGTCATGGGCCCAGGCGCGGGAACCGCCGTGCTCGGCGGCGTGGGTCTTGGCTTCGCGAACGCGGTCCGGCCCGGGCGGGTGGGAGTCGTGGCCGCCGCGGGCACCGGGGCGCAGGAGGTGATGACCCTGCTGGACCGCTGGGACATCGGCGTCTCGCACGTGATCGGCGTCGGCGGGCGTGACCTGTCCGCCGGCGTCGGCGGCCGGATGGCCGCGGCGGCCGTGCGGGCACTCGACGCCGATCCGGGCACGGAGGCGATCCTGCTTGTCTCGAAGCCGCCTGACCCCGCCGTTGCCGCCGCCGTGGTGACCGAGTGCCGTGCCAAGCCGCTCGTCGCCGCATGCGTCGGGATGGCCTCGCCCGATGAGCGGCTGGCCGGCGCCGTGCTCGCCGCCACGCTGGAAGAGGGTGCCATCAAGGTCGCCGCTCAGCTCGGCAGGGCAGTCCCGGACCTGGCGGCCGGCCTACGCGAGGCCGCCGAGAAGGCTAGCCGCGGGCTCGCCGACGGCAGGACGGCAGTACGCGGCTTCTTCACCGGCGGAACGCTGTGCTATGAGGCCCAGGTGGTGCTCGGCCGCCTGCTCGGTCCGGTCTATTCCAACATTCCGCTGCAATCAGGCCACGGCCTGCCAGCCCCGGCCCTGGCCCATGTCTGCCTGGATCTCGGCGAAGAGGAGTTCACCAAGGGCAGGCCGCACCCGATGATCGACCCGGCCGCGCGCCGGGCGATCCTGCAAGAACAGGCGCTGCGGCCGGAGGTGGCCGTGGTGCTCCTCGATGTCGTGCTCGGGTACGGCTCGCACGCCGATCCCGCCGGAGAGATCGCCGGAGTCTGCGCCGACATCGTCGCTGGCGGTGCCGCAGTCGTCGCCTACGTACTCGGCACCCGGGCCGACCCGCAAGGGTACGACGCCCAGCGCGCCAAGCTGGAGGAAGCCGGGGCAATCGTGACTGCGACGGCCGCGCGGGCCGCCCGAACGGCAGCGGCGATCGCTGCCCGGCAGCCTGGCCTGGCGGAACTGGCCGCCCGGTGAGCCAGCCGGTCCCCGTGAGCCAGCCGGTTCCTGGCCAGGTCCGCGCAGTCCCGGTCGCGCTGGTGACCTACTCGGTCAAGCCACGCGGCGGCGTGGTGCATACCCTTGCGCTGGCCGAGGCGCTGCACGCCATCGGCTACCCGGTTCGCGTCTTCGCGCTCGGAGATCCGGCCTCGGGGTTCTACCGGCCGGTGCGGGCCCCGTTCACGATCATTCCTGCCCCGCCTCTCCTGCCGACTCTGGAAGAACGGGTCTTCGCGAGCGTCGCGGCGCTGGCGGCCGCGCTGGAAGACCTGGTCACCGCCTACCCCGTCATGCATGCGCAGGACTGCATATCGGCCCGCGCCCTATGCCGCATCCGCGACGAAGCCCGGTCCGGGCACCCGGGCACCAGCGGCCACGGGCCCCATGGCCACCGGCCGTTCGTGATCAGGACCGTCCATCACGTGGACGACTTCACCAGCCCGTCGCTCATTGACTGCCAGCAGCGGGCCATCATCGAGCCCGACAAGGTGCTGGTCGTGAGCGAGTACTGGCGGCGCCTGCTCAGGGAGCAGTACGGGGTCGAAGCCGACGTGGTGCACAACGGCGTCGACGCCGCTCGCTACCGGCCGGCCGACAGCGCGCTGGCCGCGCGATTGCGTGCGCGGGCCGGCGCAGCGGACCGCCCGCTGATCCTGGCCGTCGGCGGCATCGAGCCCCGCAAGGGCAGCGACACGCTGATGCGCGCGCTGGCGGCACTGCGAGACTCGGGATGCGATGCCGTGCTGGCCATTATCGGCGGCCATTCCTTCCAGGACTACCGTGCCTACGCCGAGCGGGTCCTTGCCATGCTTCCCGGGCTTGGCCTGCGTCTCGGCACGGATGTCGTGCAGCTAGGGACGGTGCCGGACGATGAGCTTCCTGGCTGGTACGCCGCCGCCGACGTGCTGGCGTTCCCGTCGACCAAGGAAGGCTGGGGGCTGGCAATCCTGGAGGCGATGAGCGCCGGGCTGCCGGTTGTCGTATCCGACCTGCCGGTATTCCTCGAGTACCTGCGGCCTGGGCGAGACGCCCTGATGGTGCCGGTCGGCGACGCGGCAGCGCTCAGCAAGGCACTGGCCGACGTCCTCGGCAATCCCTCCCTTGCCGGTGACCTTCGCGCGGCCGGCCTGGCTACATCGGGCAGGTTCACCTGGTCGCGGTCGGCGCGCGAGCACCAGGCCAGCTATGCCTCGGCCGGCTAGCCGAGCACTGACGCGACCATCAGGCTTGGTCCGGCTTGTTCCACCTGGCGACGAGCTGATCGAGAGCGGGAGCGAGCTGCTGCAGCTCGTCGAGGTGAGCAGTCGCAAGCCGGCCCAGCCGCCGTTCGCCGTCAGCGGTGAGACGGATGCGCGTGACGCGGCCATCCTCGTCGTCTCCCCATCGTTCCACGAGGCCAGCTGCCTCGGCCCGGTCGATGAGCTCGACCGTGCTGTGGTGGCGCCGCAGCAGATATCCGGCCAGGTCGCCGACGGTAGGACCGCTCCTCCCCCGGTGGCCCTTGATCGCGAGCAGCAGCTGATGGTGGGCCGGAGTCAGGCCGGCGCCACGCGCCTGCAGCTGGCTCCAGTGCAGGAACCGTCGCAGGCTGGTCCGGAACGCGAGCAGGTTCTCGTAATCCTCACCGGTCAGCTCACGGACACTCGTACCGCCCGGTCCGGAAATATGGTCGTCCATATCGTGGCACGATATAATATCGAACTGCCGTATCCGTATGCCATGCCCTGATCAGATCACCGTCCGACGCGATGCCGAACCTCCGCGATGCCCAACCTCCGCGCTAGAGCCCAGACCAGGCAAAGGGCGCGATCAGCCACCGGGGCAAGGCACTGCGCGGGCTCGCTCCGGTGATCGCTGCGCTGCTGGGCCAACTGCCGGGTTAGAGGCCCGGCCGGGTGGCGGTCTGGCTGGCGGGCGGCAGCGTGATGTGGACGGGCTGGTTGAGCGCCGTGATAGTCACCGTGGTGTTGACGGTCTCGCCGTTGACCGTCACGACCTCGGTGAGTTTCCGCAGGTGATGCTGGCCGTCGATCCAGACGCGGAAGCGTATGGTGCTGTTGCCCAGCGCCTGCAGTTCCGGGGCCAGGGCCTTACGGAAGCCGGCGGGCAGCGCCTTGAGCCCCTCAGCGGCCTTGATGGAGCCCGAGTACTCAGTAGTGGACACCCCGTCGACCGTCTGCGTCCCGACAACGCGCGCGTTCTTGGCGAGGGTGAGCATCTCGGCCTGGTAGCTGACATTACTGTTCTGCAGGCTGTGCAACAGCTGAGCGAAGCTTGCTCCGGCGGTTCCCTTCAGGGCGGACAGGTCGATCTTCACCCATGGCTTGCCGAGCTGCCTGGTCAGCGAGGCGGCGCTGAAATAAACGGCCGTGCCGGTGAGGATCTCCTTGATCTGAGTACTCTTGCCGGCCGCGGCGAGATGGAGGTTCGCGCCGAGCCGCAGGGTCGGCTTCAGCTGGACCAGGATGGTTCCGGTCATGGTCTCGCTCTGGATGCCGCTGACATGAATGGTCAGCATCTCGGTGGCGGAGGTCATCTGTTGCGCCTGGGTCGCGGCCGTGAGCAGGGCCTGCCGGGGGGTCCGCGGGGTGCCGGCTGACCCGCCGCCACCGGCTGACCCGCCGCCGCCAGCGGAGCAGGCGGCGAGGATCAGCGCCGCGGCGGACAGGCCGGCGATGAAGACGCCAGCGCGCCGGATGATGTTCATCGAGATCATTGCGTCCATCTGACACTCTCCTGCCCGGCCGTTACACGCGCCGTCGCGCCGCTGGGCCATGATCGTACGGGATGTGGTCAGGTGCGCTCAGCGGAAATGCCAGATGGCCACATCATGAAGACGCGGTGAAACGTCATCTGGACGACATGGGGATCGTTGCCACCCTGCTATTTCTGGCCCCGGTAATGATGCGCTTAACCATGCTTCACAGGAATTGCCGCTGAGCAGGGCCGACGTTGCCCGCAGAGCCGCCGCCAGCAGTCAGATCGTCCGCTGCAGGACTGGGTGGGCGTCCGTCACCCGGTGGCCGGCCACGCGCTCCCCCCGGCCACGGCGACGCACTTCCGCCGGCCCACTCACTCCCCCGGCCATGCACTCCGCCGGCACACACTCCGCCGGCAATTTATATCGTGATACGATCTAATGAACTACTACCGGGGTGGTGGTGACAGCGCGGTTGCCCCGTCAGACGGGCTGCGGCGCTGGTACGGGCACGAGCCCGCGCGGTTCGCCGAATTCCGGCGCCGCTATGCGGACGAACTGGGCGAGCCGGAGCGCGCCGGCGCACTGGCCCGCCTCAGTGAGATGGCCAGCCGCGGGACGATCACCCTGCTGACGGCAACCAGGGATACCGGGCGCAGCCAGGCGGCGGTGCTGGCCGAGCGGCTGACCTCGCCGGGGACCTGATCCCGGCCGAGGACTATTTAACTAAAGCTGATTGGTGATAGATTGCAGTCGTGGAGCGAGGACGGCCCGGCCTGGCCGCGCAGAATGGCCCGGCGGCAACGGATGGCCTG
>DATGVY010000233.1:0-3824 GCA_035299845.1 Streptosporangiaceae bacterium | reverse complement strand
GTTGTAGCCGATGAGCGCGTGCTCATACGTCCGCCGCTGCCCGTGGTTGCGCAGCAGGCGGAGCTTGTCGGCCGTTTCCGCGTCCCCGGTGAGGACAACGCCGCCTTCGCCGGTGGTGATGTTCTTCGTGGGAGTGAAACTGAACATCGCGGACCTGCCGAAAGTCCCGACTGGCGCGCCCCGGTATTCCGCCCCCGCCGCCTCCGCGGCGTCCTCAAGCAGCGCGAGGCCGTTGTCCGCGCACACGTCGAGCAGCGCGTCGAGTTCTCCCGGCTGGCCCGCGTAGTGCACGGTCATGACGGCACGAGTCCGCCGGGTGATGAGTCGCGGTATGACACCAGGATCGAGATTGAACGATCGTGGATCGATGTCCGCGAAGACCGGGGTCGCGCCCACATGGCATACGGACGTCGCGGTCGATACGAAGGTCATGGACGGGACGATCACCTCGTCGCCTGGTCCGATGCCCTCGGCCAGCAGCATGGCCGCGAGGGCCGCGGTCCCGCTGGCGAAGGTTACCCCGTGGATGGCTCCATGCCGGCAGGCGAATTCGCGCTCGAATGCGGCGTTCTGCGGGCCGCCGGTGAGCATCCCGCTGGTGAGCACCTCGCGTACCGCGTCGACTTCCTCCTCTCCGATGTCAGGCTTTGCCAGCCGGATACGTGGCGGGATTCCCGGCATCGGGCGCGGCGGGCCTTCCTCTTGCGCAATGGGGTCACGGCGCGGGTGGCCACCCACCCCGTCACCATTCAGCACCGTCCGCACGGTGCTGAGGAGTATGGCCAAGTCGAGCCGGAGACTCTGGTTCTCGACGTACGTAAGATCCCACTCGATGCGCTCGGGCCAGCTCATCCGGTTACGACCGTGCACCTGGGCCAGGCCGGTCAGCCCGGGTAGCACGGACAGTCGGCTCCGCTGCCGGGAGTCGTACCGCTGAACCTGGTAGGGCAGCGTGGGCCGCGGCCCGACCAGGCTCATCTCGCCGCGTGCCACGTTGATCAGCTGGGGGAGTTCGTCGATCGACATGCGGCGCAGCAGGCGGCCGACCCGGGTGAGACCCCCCGCCTCGGGGAAGACGTGGCGAGCCTGGTCGCGATGCCGCATCGTCCGGAGTTTGAGCAGCACAAATGGCTGCCCGTCGCGTCCGGCGCGTACCTGGCGGAACAGGAGGGGCCGGCCATCGTCCAGCCAGATCGCCGCCGCGCCAGCCCCGGCCAGCACGGCCGCGGGCAGCGCCGCGAGGCACAGCAGGGCCAGGTCGAGCAGGCGTTTCCCGGCGTACCGCGATGGATTCCCGTGATCTGCCGCACGGCGCTGGTCGGAGGCCTGCGTGGTGGGCCGGGGCCGGCTGCCGTCGCTGGCGCTGCCGCGGGGTATGAACCGGCTCCCGGATACGACCCGGATGCGGTTAAGCACTGCCGGGCACCTGTCGGCGCGGCGTCCGGCCGAACGCTTCCGGCGCAGCTCGCGAGGGCCGCCCGCAGGTCGTCGGCGCCTGTCCGTGGATCGAGATCGGCGATCTGGCCAGGGGACAGCGGCGGTACACGGACGTGCCGGATGAGCGGGTGGTGTGGCCGTTCGTCTGGCTCGCCACGCCCAAGCAGATCCTCGGCCAGCTTCTCGCCAGGCCGCAGGCCCGTGTAGATGATGTCGATCTCGCGCGCCGTGCCCGCCGCCAGGCGTCGTGCGATGTCGGCGATCCGTACCTGTTCCCCCATATCCAGTACCAGCGCCTCGCCACCGTGCCCGATGACGGAGGCTTGGAGGACCAGCTGGACCGCCTCGTCCGCGGTCATGAAGTAACGGCTGACCTCAGGATGCGTCACGGTAATCGGGCCACCTGCCGCGACCTGCGCAGACAGGGCGGTAAGGACGGATCCGCGGCTGCCGAGCACATTACCGAAGCGCACGCTTAGGTAGGTCCCGGCTGCTTCGCTGGCCATGTGGGCGGTGAGTCGCTCCGCGATCCGTTTCGAGTAGCCCAGGACGCTCGCCGGGTCCGCTGCCTTGTCCGTCGAGATGTTCACGAACGACTCGACGTCGTACGCCGCGGCCGCCTCCAGCACCGTGAGAGAACCCCAGACGTTGCTTTTCAGTGCCTCAGCGGGAAAGCGCTCCAGCAGCGGCAGGTGTTTGAGCGCGGCGGCGTGGAAGACGATCTCCGGCCGGAATCGCTCGAACACCTCGCGGATGCGGTGCGCGTCCCGGATATCGGCCAGCGCCGCCTCATCGGAGTCGAGGAGAGCACGGCCGTGCAGTGCGAGCTGAATGGCGTGCAACGCGGACTCGTCGTGGTCCAGCATGATCAATTCCGCTGGGTGGAACCGGTGCAGCTGCCGGCTCAGCTCGGAGCCGATGGACCCGCCAGCGCCGGTGACCAGGATCCGCTTGCCCGCGAACTTGCCGGCGACCGCCGCCACGTCGGTCTCAACGGGACGGCGGCCGAGCAGGTCGCTGATCCTGGGGTCCCGGACGCCCTCAATGTGCGCCCCGCCGGTCAGCAGCTCACGCACCGACGGGATGACCTTGGGCACCAGCCCGCAGCTCTCGGCGGCGGCGGTCAGGTCACGGATCACCGGGCCGCTCGCCCGGGCAATGGCGATCACGAGCACGGTCGCGCCGGTCTTGGCCGCCGCCGCCGCCATCCGGGTGCGATCGCCGAGGACGGGGATACCGCGGATCCGCAGCCGTCGCTTCGCCGGGTCGTCGTCCAGCATCGCCACTGGCCGGTATTCGGCGCCAGGCTGGCCGGCCAGCCGGTGAGCAAGCTGGCTGCCCGCACTGCCAGCCCCGAAGATAATGATCTTGACGGCCGACCGGGCGGGGGCCCGGGAGCGCTGCCGGACAGCGAACGCCACATACCGCGCGCCGAGCATGGCGGGCACGGCGAAGAGCGCGCCGCCTGCCACCGTTTCGAGTGGTGCCCGCTGGCCGGGCACGAGCCAGGTTCCCGCCGCGATCAAGGCCAGGCCGGTGGCGCACGCCGCCATGCCCACGCCAGCGACTTCGTCGAAGCTTCCCCGCTGGTAGCGGCCTCGGTACAGCCCAGCGAAGAGCCCGCAGGCGAAGGGCATCAGGCATCCGGCCAGCGCCGCTCGCCAGAGCGACGACGGCAAGACGCCGATATCCGGTGCGTCGTCAACGAGCACGGCGGCTCCCAGCAAGCCGCACAGCCAGGCGGCAGCATCGCAGCCAGCCTCCACAGCTATCCGCCACCACCGCCGTGTTACGAAGGCACGCTGTGCTGGTGAACTTTGCGCACGATCATGCGACGCCTCGTGAGCCACCCGATCCCCCGTCCCCGGCCAGCGCCGCAATGGCGCTGGGCCCCGTCCCGCCAGCTCCTCGGCCCCGGCTATGTATTACCCTCTGTGATTGGGAAGACACATCTCGTCATCAGTGTGTGATATTGCCGACATGGGGGCCGGGCTGCCGTGGATCTGCGTAATTTCTTCCATTTGCTGCGGGATCACTGGAAGTTGATTGCCCTTGTCACGGTGCTCGCAGCCGGCGGCAGCGCGGCATTCACGGCCCGGATGACGCCGCTTTATTCCTCAAGCGTGACGTTCTACGTGGCCGCCCAGGCCAAGGCGGCCAACGACCCGGCCAGTGCGTACGAGGGCTCTCTACTCTCGCAGCAGGAGGTGCAGTCATTCGCCGACCTGCTCACCGGCCCCCTGCTGGCCGGGTATGTCGTCCGCGAACTCCGCCTGCCCATGTCGCCGGGCGAGTTGTCCGCTGAGATCAGCTCCCATCCGATCCCGCAGACGGTGCTGGTCACGGCGACGGTGACCGATGCGTCGGCGCGCCGGGCGCAACGAATC
>DATGVY010000232.1:0-2001 GCA_035299845.1 Streptosporangiaceae bacterium | reverse complement strand
CCGCTGATTCCGGCGGCCGCCGCTGATTCCGGCGGCGCTCCGCTAACCCGCCCGCCGCCGCTGACCCGCCGGCGCTCCGCTGATCCCGCCGACGCTCCGCTGACCCGGCGCCGACCGGGCCGGCCCGGCCGACCGGGCCGCCTAGCCGACCGCAGCCCGCCGGGCGCCGACCGGGCCGGGGCGGCCGACCGGGCCGCCTAGCCGGCCGCGGCCCGCCGGGCGCGGTAGGCGGCGACGTGCAGCCGGTTGCCGCAGGTGCGGCTGTCGCAGTACCGTCGCGACCGGTTGCGTGACAGGTCAATGAAGACGTCCCGGCAGGTGGGCGACGCGCAGCTGCGCAGCCGGTCGCTCTCGCCTGCCACCACGAGCCCGGCCAGGCCCATGGCCAGATGCGCCGCCACCCGGTCGGCCAGCGGCGCGGCAGGCCGTGACACGTGAATATGCGGGCCGCGGCCGTCGTGCGCCACGATCCGCGGGATCGCCCCGGTCTCCGCGAGCAGTGCGTTCAGCATCTCGATGGCCGCTGCGTGCTCGCCTGCCTCGCAGGCCACGGCGATGGCGTCCAGCCGGGCGCGATGCGCGCGTAGCCGCGGGACGTCTGCGGGAGCGGCGGCCCGCCCGTGGAACGCGTAGCGGTGGCCGAACGACTCCACGTCCGGCAGGCTCATGTCCTCGCCAGCGCCTGACCGGCCGGTGTTGATCAGCTCGGCGCATGCCGTCAGCGCCTCTAGCTGGTCAGCATCAAAAGCGCTTTGACTCCTGTCGGGCCGCTCTCGTAGGGTTGAGGGCATGTCAGCACCATACTCCGAGACGGTCATTACAGACAACGACGCGCGCCGCCTCGGCGACGGGCGCCGGCCGGTGCTGCTGGCCGGCCTCGGCGCGGCCTGTATCTCCGCCTCCGCGGTAATGATCAAGCTGGCCGGCACGGGCACCGCCACCGCGGCGTTCTACCGGTGTCTCCTCGCGCTCCCGGTGCTGCTGACCCTGGCCGCGCTTGAGCAGCGGCGGCACGGTCCGCGCCAGCTGGCTCCGCGCCTGGGCGCAGTCCTGGCCGGGGCATTCCTCGCGGTCGACCTCGTGCTGTGGAATCACACGATCGCCGAGGTAGGCGCCGGGATCGCCACCGTGCTCGGGAACCTGCAGGTGCTGTTCGTCGCCCTGGCCGCCTGGCTGCTCTTCCGGGAGCGCCCGCACCGCGGATTCCTGATCGCGCTTCCCGTCGTGATGGCGGGCGTCGTGCTGGTGTCCGGCCTGGCCGACGGCGCTATGGCCGGCAGCCATTCGCTCGGGGGAATCGGATACGGGATCGGGACGTCGGTCGCCTACGCGGGATTCCTGCTGATCCTGCGCAGAACTTCGGGCGGCACGCCCCATGTGGCCGGCCCGCTCGCGGAGGCCACCGCCGGCGCCGCGGCCGGCTCGCTGCTGCTCGGCCTGGCCTTCGGCGGCCTGCAGCTGCAAATCCCGTGGCCGTCCTTCTGGTGGCTGCTGCTGCTCTCACTGACGAGCCAGACGATCGGCTGGCTGCTGATCACCTCATCGCTGCCAAAGCTCCCTGCGGCCGTGTCCTCGCTGCTGCTGCTCCTCCAGCCGGCCGCCGCGATGGTGCTGGCCGCCGCCGTGCTTGGCGAGCGGCCCAGCCTCCTTCAGCTGGCCGGCGCCCTGCTGGTCTGCTGCGGCGTGCTGGCCGCCAGCCTGGCCGCGACGTCGCAGCGTAACCGGGCGGCGATGGCGGCGGGCCCGCCCTCCGTGCCGGGCAGCACTGCCGCGCGATCGCTGCGGGACGCGGTGGCCGGTTCGTTGCCGGCCGCCGCCGGGCGCTCGGCCTGAGGCGAGGACCGGCCTGCGCAGGCTGCGTAACAGCTGGTCTTTCCTCCGGCCTGGCCACCGGCAGATCCCGCATCGGTGCCGCAGGCGACCGGAGGCGTTCCTGCTGCTCGCTGGGGGTGGCCGGTTCGTTGCCGGCCGCCGCCGGGCGCTCGGCCTGAGGCGAGGACC
>DATGVY010000231.1:0-3228 GCA_035299845.1 Streptosporangiaceae bacterium | reverse complement strand
TGAACACGACCTGATCGCCGATTCCCAGGGACCTGACCCGCTCACGAAGCCGGGGGAACTCGGGGCCGGTGCCGACCAGCACGAACTGGATATCCTGGCGGCGCCACTGCAGGATAAGCACCTGGGCAGCATCAATGAGGTAGTCGAGACCGTCCTGCAGGCCCATCACGCCCACGTAGCCCACCAGGTACTTTCGCCCATACCGCCACTTCTCGTCCGGGCGGGCGCTGGCGAACCTGCTGCTCTCCGGCGCGGATCGCACCACGAACACGTCCTCGCCGGACATCCCGCCGCGCCCCAGGGCGATATCGCGGTAGCTCTCGTTGGTCTCCACTGACACGTCAGCGAACCGGTAGGTGAGGCGCTCGAGCAGCCGGAGCAGCCGGACCTGCCAGCCATCCTCCCGCTGACCCTTCGCGATCATCAGCTCAGGACAAGCGTCATGGTGGTCATAGACCAGCGAGGCCCCGAGCGCGACCAGCGGCAGCGCCACGAGGAAAAGAAGGTCAGGCGGGTTGCAGATGTGCACTATCTCCAGGCGGTGCCGGAGGCGGATCCTGACCGCGATGCGGAGCTGAGCCAGGATCGCGATCAGGTACTCCGCCAGGTAGGCGGCCGGCCGGCGTGCCTCCGGGCCGGGCGGGTAGCGGTAGATCCGGACGCCATGGAGCGTTTCGCGGCGCCGCGGATGCTCTTTCGTCGCCGGGCAGATGACATGCACCTCGTACCCGGCCCCGGCGAGCGCCAGGGCTTCCTGCCAGACCCGGCGGTCGAACGGTACGGGAAGGTTCTGGACGAGGATCAGAACATGCGGCCGGCCGTTCCGGGGTCCTCGCCCTCTCACCACGACAGTCCCTGGTAATTGGCCGCCGGGATGGCTGTCCTGGCGACGCCGGAAAGGTCGAGCACAGGGCGGTCGGTGACCAGCTCGCACAGGTCGGCGTACGCCGGGTTGGCCTGCGCCACAATGACCAGGTCAGCATCCTTGAGGACAATGTCAAGGTCGTCGCTGAGCAAGGCAACGATATGCGGGTGCATCGTCTTCACGTATTCCTGATTTGCCCCCACGAGGCGGTCGGGATTCACGTACTCGTCGTGAATGGCGAGTTCGTAGCCCTTTCCTAGCAGCAACTCAGCTAGCTCGAGCATCGCGCTTTCACGGAGGTCATCTGTTCCGGGCTTGAACGCCACGCCGAGCAGCGCGATTCGCCTGGCGCCGAAGTTCTGGATGATCCGCAGTGCCGCGTCGATATGCGAGCGGTTGCTCGGGAGCACGGCTTCGAGTACGGGGACGGCAACACCGAGCTGGCGCGCGCGATAGACTAAGGTGCGGAGGTCTTTCGGTAGGCAGGACCCGCCGAAAGCGAATCCAGGACGCATATAGGCGGCGGAGATGTTGAGCCGGGTGTCGGACGTGAATATGTTCATCACAGCCTGGCTGTCAATGCCAAGCGAAGAACAGATCCGGCCGATCTCGTTAGTAAAGGTGACCTTGAGCGCGTGCCAGGAATTGTCGGTGAGCTTCGCCATCTCTGCCACCGGTATGCTGGTTGGCGTAATGTTATGCGCGTAGCAGCGGAAGATAGCGGCCGCGCAGTCAAGCGCCCGTGAGTCACTAGCGCCAACCAGGATTCTGGCCGGATTCCGGTAGTCATCGAGCGCGGATCCCTCCCGGAGGAACTCCGGCGAGAACGCGACGCCGAAGTCCCGGCCGCATGTCTTTCCGGAGACTTCCTCCAGCCGGGGGATCACGCGTTTCTCGGTTGTCCCTGGGGGGACCGTGGACGTGAGCATGACGAGGTGCCAGGAAGCCGAATTCCGCAGCGCGTCGCCAAGCTGATCCACGACCCGGTCGAGATCCATCAGCCGGACGTCGCCAGACGGGCTGCTCGGAGTCCCGACGCAGATGATCGTCGCCTGGCTATTGAGCACGGCATTGCTGAGATCGACCGTGGCCGAGAGCCTGCCCGCGGCGACATTGCGCTCAATCAGCTCGGCCAGGCCGGGCTCCATGACGGGACTGCGGCCGGCGTTGAGCTCACGTGTCTTTGCCTGGTTAATGTCGACAACGGCGACACCATGCCCGCCCTCGGCGAGACACGCTGCTGCCACGGCCCCGACGTAGCCGAGACCCAAGACGGCAATCTCCACGAGTACCTCCATGAGCTCACTAGCCGCCGGGGAATCACCGCCGGTCCCCATGGGCGCGCCAAGCGGCGCTGGCGGGATGTGCGGCAGCCGTGTCCGGTCAGGGCCGGGGCCGACTGGCGCCGTCGAGCGCCCGCGCTGAGGGAGCGCCCTCGCCGCGTTGCCCGTCCGGGCAGTGCCGCCGCTGCCCGGCCATGCCGCCGTCCCGGCATGCCGCCGCCCCGGTCTGCAGCGACGGCAGCGCGATTCATTGCCTCCGGGAGCCTCGCTCCCGGAGTAGCCCCACCCCTCCAAGTGCCGTTCGCATTTGACCACAAAAGGTAGTTGAATAACTACAATAAGTGAGATCGTAGCGGGCCGGAGTCCGCGCCGCTACGGTTTCCGGATGGACGCGCTCGATATCGAAGGCGCCTGGATCTTCACTCCCCGTATTCACAGGGACAGACGGGGGAGCTTCATCGAATTGTTCGCTAACGGGGCCGTACTGGCTCATGCCGGGCGCAGCCTGGAGGTCGCGCAGGCTAACTGCTCGGTATCCGTGCGCGGCGCACTCAGAGGCATCCATTTTAGCGATGTCCCGCCTGGCCAGGCAAAATACGTCACCTGCGTCAGCGGTGCGATTCTGGACGTGGTCGTCGACCTCCGCATCGGGTCGCCCGGCTACGGACGCTGGGCGGCCGTGCCGCTCAATGCGGAGACCCGGTACGCAGTGTTCATCGCCGAAGGGCTAGGACACGCCTTCATCACGCTAAGCGATGAAGCCACGGTGCTCTACATGTGCTCCACTCCGTACGCGCCCGCCCGCGAGCACGGCGTCCACCCGCTCGATCCCGAGATCGGCATCGCCTGGCCCGCGGACGTGCAGGCGGTCCTGTCCGACAAGGACGCCGCAGCGCCAACGCTGGCGGTGGCGCGGTCAGCCGGGCTGCTCCCCGACCACGGCGCCTGCCTCGCCCATGCTGCGCGCCTGCGCGGCGGCTGACGGCCGGCCGGTGCGGAATGGATCATGCTGGCCGCAAGAGACCCCCGGTCAGGCCCACCGGGGCGGCCCGCCGGGCCAGGCCTCGCGGCCCGGGCTGC
>DATGVY010000230.1:0-12689 GCA_035299845.1 Streptosporangiaceae bacterium | reverse complement strand
CCCGGCATTCCCCGAGCCGCCGGCCGTCAGCCCGGCTGGCCGCCGGGACCATCCGGGCCTGGGCTGTCCGCGCCGCCGGTCATCTGGCGGCCGCCGGTGCCGGCCGCACTGCCGCCGCCGTCGGCCCCCGTGCCTGCCCGGCAGCGCGGAAATGGCAGGCCGCGCATCCCGGTTGCTCTGCCCGCGCGGCCGGCCGGCCAGAGCCAGTAGCCGACGGGAAAGAGCCTGATGTTCAGCCAGCCGGCCACTGCCCCGTCGCGAGCACCGGTTGCTGGCGCTGGCGAGCACGGGCCGCCAGCCCGCCGCGAGCCAGCCAGGCACCGTAGCGCCTGTCAACTGGCCACACACGGGACGGACGGTGCTGGTGAGACAAACGAGGCTGGCGAGGTACTGGCTGCAAGCCCAAGGGGAACCTGCGGCGGTCTCCGGACCCGCAGTTGCCGGGCCGGTTATGTTCCGCCCTGTGCCTGCAGGTCGGCCTCGATCCCCCTGACCGTCTCCAGCAGGGCGGGCAGGATATCGCTGCGCAGCGAGGCAATGCTCACCCGGGCGGCATGGGCCGAAACGTTGATCGCGGCGGTCCCGACGTCCGCGGCGCCGCGGATCGGGGCGGCGACCGCACGCAGGCCCTCCTCCAGTTCCTGGTCGACGATCGCGTACCCCTGCCGCGCCACGTCATGGATGATCTCCCGCAGCCTGCCTGGGTCGGTGACGGTCCGGGCGGTCAGCGGCTCGAAAGTCGCCTCCGCCAGGTACCGGTCGAGTTCGTCCGCGGTCAGGGCGGCGAGCAGCACGCGGCCCATCGAGGTGGCGTAGGCCGGGAACCGGGTCCCGACCGAGATCGCCACTGTCATGATCCGCTTCGTCGGCACCCGGACGACGTAGACCACGTGGTGGCCGTCGAGTACGGAGATCGACGAAGACTCGTGCAGCCTGGCGACGAGTTCCTCCAGGTGCGGCGCGGCGACATCCGGCAGGGCCAGCCCGGAGAGATAGGCGTAACCCAGCTCGAGCACCCGGGGCCGGAGCGAGAACTCCCGCCCGTCGCTGCGCACGTAGCCCAGCTTCACCAGGGTCAGCAGGAACCGGCGGGCGGCGGCCCTGGTCAGCCCGGTCGCCCGGGCTACCTCGCTCAGGCTCAGCCGCTCCCGGTCAGGGCCGAACGAGCGGATGACCGCGAGCCCGCGGTCAAGGGACTGCACGAAATCGCTGTTCCTGGGCGGCGGCTGATCGCCGTCAGGTGCCGCCTGGCGGTCATCGGGTGCAGGGCCGTCAGCAGGTTCCTGGCCTGCGCCGGACGATGCGAGCGTCGTGCGGACGACCGGCCGAGGCGCAGCCTCATCGTTCGCTGTGCGCCCGGAGGTTCTCATCGCACACATGGTATCGCGACTCCGTGATCATGCCCCGGCCTGCACCGGAACGGCCGAGTCAGCCGGTGCGCTCCACGACGAAGGCGCAGAGCGCCTCGAACGCGGCGCGCGCGGGAACGTCGGGCAGTGCCAGTATCTCGCGGCGGGCCAGGTCGGCCCAGCGCCGCAGGTCCGCGCGGGCCATGTCCATCGCCCGATGAGCGCGCAGCAGCGCGAGCGCCTCGCAGTGCAAGGCGGGATCGGTCAGCTCGCCGCCGCCAAGCAACTCGACGAGGCGGGCGTCGGCCGGGCCGGCCGAGCGCAGGGCATGCAGCACGGGCAGCGTCTGCACTCCCTCGCGCAGGTCGGTGCCCGGTGTCTTGCCCGACTCGGCTGATTCGCTGGCGATGTCGAGGATGTCGTCGGAGAGCTGCCAGGCCACCCCGATCGCCTCGCAGGCCGTGGCGATCCGGGTGGCAATACCAGCAGGCGCATCAGAGAACATGGCCCCGAACCGGCCGGAGGTCGCGATCAGCGATGCCGTCTTGTCAGTGATTACCTTCATGTAGTGGTCGAGCGGGTCCTCGCCGGGCCGCGCGCCGATGGTCTCGGCGATCTGGCCGTTCACCAGCTGCGCGAAGGTGGCTGCCTGGATCCTGATGGCCTCTGCGCCGAGTTCGGCGAGGATCTGGGACGCACGGGCAAACAGGAAGTCGCCGGTCAGGATCGCCACGGTGTTGTCCCAGCGCGCGTTCGCGCTCGGGTGGCCGCGGCGGACCGCTGCCTCGTCCTGCACGTCGTCGTGGCACAGCGTGGCGAGGTGAGTGAGCTCGATCGCCACGGCTGCCGGGACGATCCGCTCATCCCTGGCGTTGCCGAACTGCGCCGCCAGCAGCACCAGAAGGGCGCGGAACCGCTTGCCGCCCGCGTTCATGAGGTATCCGGAGGCCTCGGTCAGCAAGGTCTCCTGCGCCCGCGCGGCCTCGCGCATGCCCTCCTCGACTAGGCCGAGGCCATCACCGACCTCGTCCGCCAGCGCCGCGTCGGTGAGTTCCACGGGAACAAAGGTGATCAATCGGACTCCCTCATCGGTCCGCCTGCGCCGCCCGCGGACCGCCCGCTGGCACGGCAATTACCAAGTCGCGCCCAAGATACGTCCACGGCAAAGTAATCTGGGACATTCCCGCGTCGCCGCTGCCGGACACCACCCCCGGCAGGCGCCCTTCCGCGTCCCTTCGGCGCGGCAGGCCAGCGGCACGCTCGCGGGGCCGGCCAGCACCGCGCGGGGGCGCGGCCGCGCTCCGGGGGGGCGGCTTGAGCCGTCCCGCCCAGCCGGGGGGGCTTGAGCCGTCCCGCCCCCCGGGGGAGCGGCTTGCGCCGTCCCGCCCGCCGGGGCTCAGCGGATGAACAGCTGGGTGGCGGCATGATTGGCCAGGCTGAGCAGCGGCTGCGGCACCACCCCGAGCACCAGGGTGACCACCACCCCCACCGCCACCGCGACGCCGGTGAACGCGCTTGGCCTGACCACAGCGGGCCCGTCCGGCGCAGGATCGCTGAAGAACATGAGCACGATGACGCGGACATAGGGGAACGCCAGGATCGCGCTGCTGAGCACGCCGACGATGACGAGCGGCAGCGCCCCGCCGGCGATCGCCGCCTGAAACACCGCGAACTTCCCGGTAAAGCCGCTGGTGAGCGGAATGCCGGCAAAGGTGATGAGGAAGAAGGCGAAGGCGCCGGCGACAAGCGGCGAGCGACGGCCGAGTCCGGCCCAGCGGGACAGGTGCGCGGCCTCGCCGGTCTGGTCGCGCACCAGCGTCACCACAGCGAAGGCGCCGATCACGGCCACGCCGTAGGCGGCCAGGTAGAACAGGCTGCCGGACAGCCCGGCCGGGCTCGCGGCGACTACCCCCGTGAGCACGTAACCGGCCTGCGCGATCGAGGAGTAGGCGAGCAGTCGCTTCACGTCGGTCTGGGTCACGGCCACGATCGCGCCGACGGCCATGGTGAGGATGGCGACGGCCCACATCGCCGGCCGCCAGTTCCAGGAAAGCTGGCCGAACGCGACATAGAAGACACGGAACAATGCGCCGAACGCGGCCACCAGTGTGCATGACGCCATCAGCGCGGTCACCGGCGTGGGAGCTCCCTGGTAGACGTCCGGCTTCCAGCTGTGGAACGGCGCCGCGCCGATCTTGAAGAGCAGGCCGAGGCCGAGTAGCGCGATGCCCGCGTACAGCAGGGTCGCGCTGCCGGTGTTGGACGAGGCTGCCGCCGCGATGACCGACAGCCGGACCGAGCCGGCGAAGCCGTACAGCATCGCGATGCCGAAGAGGAAGAACGCCGAGGAGAACGCGCCGAGCAGGAAGTACTTCATCGCCGCCTCCTGCGAGAGCAGCCGGCGGCGGCGGGCGATGCCGCACAGCAGGTAGAGCGGCAGCGAGAGCACTTCCAGCGCGACGAACATGGTGAGCAGGTCATTAGAGGCCGGGAACAACAGCATGCCGCCGACAGCGAACAGCGTCAGCGGGTAGACCTCGGTGTGGGTGATGCCGGCCAGCAGCCCCTCGCGCTCCTCGGCGCTGCCGGGGACCGCGGCCGCCTGCGCGGCGAACGGGCTCACGTCGTGCGAGGATTCCGCGATCAGCAGGACGCTGATGAACGCCAGCACCAGGATCGTGCCCTGGATGAACAGTGTCGGCCGGTCGACTCCGACCGCCCCGACCGCCGCGACATGGCCCGGGCTGCCGTGCGCGAACACGGTCTTCGACGAGGCCACCGCGATCGTCAGCGCGAACGCCGCGGCCAGCCCGCCGAGCGTCAGCACCAGGTGAATGCCGCGCCGCAGTGGCCTCGGCGCGAACGCCTCGACCAGCACCCCGGCCACGGCCACGCCGAAGACAAGCAGCATCGGCGAAAGCTGGACGTACTCGATGTGCGGCGCACCGATCGGCGGGGCAACCGCGGCGAGGATGCCGGTCACCGGGCGCCTCCCTTCTGGTGCAGGGCCGCGGCCGGGTGCGGCGGAACCGGATCGGTGGAATGCACCTGGACGAGGGTCTGCCGGACCGCCGGGTTGATGATGTCAAGCACCGGCTTCGGGTAGACGCCGAGCACGACGATCAGGGCAATCAGCGGGCCGACCGCCCAGAGCTCGCGTGCCTTCAGATCCGGCATGCCCGCAACATTCTCGCCAGCCGGCCCGGTCATCGTGCGCTGGTACATCCACAGCATGTAGATCGCCGCGAGGATGATCCCGACGGTGGCCAGGACGGCGGCCGCCTCATACCGGGTGAAGGTGCCCACCAGGACCAGGAACTCGCTGACGAACGTCGAGAGCCCCGGCAGCGCGAGCCCGGCCAGGCTGGCGATCAGGAAGAGCCCGGCGAGTACCGGCGCGACCTTCTGCACGCCGCCGTAGTCGGCGATCAGCTGCGAGCGCCGCCGCGCGATCATGAACCCGGCGATCAGGAACAGCGCGCCGACCAGGAAGCCGTGGTTGACCATCTGCAGCGTCGCGCCCGCCTGGCCCTGGCTCGTCATCGCGAAGATGCCCAGTGTGATCAGCCCCATGCCGGACACCGAGACGTAGGCGATCAGCCGTTTCAGGTCCGCCTGGCCGATGGCGACGATCGCGGGGTACAGGATCCCGATCACCGCGAGGGCGATGACCAGCGGCGTGAAGTAGTGCGATGCGGACGGGAACAGCTCCAGGCAGTAGCGGATCATGCCGAAGGTGCCGACCTTGTCCATCACGCCGATCATCAGCACCGCGTCTCCGGGCTGCGCGGAGGCGGCCGCGTCCGGCAGCCAGGTGTGGAACGGCCACAGTGGCGCCTTGATCGCGAACGCCACGAAGAAGCCGAGGAACAGCCACTTCTGCACGGTCGGGCTGAGCCTGACCTGTACCAGCTGGCCGAACAAGAACGTGCCCGGATGCCCGCCGCGGGTCGAGTAGACGTAGAGCGCGATCACGGCGACCAGCATCAGCAGCCCGCCGAGCAAGCTGTAGAGCAGGAATTTGACCGCCGCGTACTGACGCTGGCCGACGCCGTAGCTGCCGATCATGAAGTACATCGGGATCAGCATGGCCTCGAAGAATACGTAGAACAGGAAGACATCGGTCGCCGCGAAGGCGCCGATCAGCATCGTCTCGAGCACGAGCATCAGCGCGAAGTAGGTCTTCACGCTGTGCCTGGGAGGCCTGGCCTCGGCACCACCCCTCGGCGGCTTCCCGGCCTGGTCGGAGCCGGTCCCGACGGCATTCCACGACGCGAGCACGACCACCGGCACGAGCACCGCGGTCATCAGGATGAGGACGAGCGCGATGCCGTCCACGCCGACCGCGTAGTGCACGCCGAACTGCGGGATCCACTGGACGGTCTGGGTGAACTGGAAGTCGGGACCGCCCGGGGAGAAGCGGAGCGCCATCACGATCGTGATCGCGAGGGTGGCCAGCGAGAATGTCAGCGCCAGCCGCTTGACGAGCTTGTCCCGTGCGCTCCGGGCGGTGTCGCCGGCCGCCGTGGTGCCCGGCACAGCGGCGATCACGACCGCGCCGGCCAGCGGTATCGCGCCGGCGACGGTCAGCCAGGGGAATGTGCTCATGGAATCCGCAGCCTCACCAGGTCTATATCTTCACCAGCAGGAGCGCGCCGACGAGCAGCACAGCGCCAACGAACATCGACAGGGCGTAGGAACGCACGAATCCTGTCTGCAGCCTGCGCAGCCTGCCCGAGGTGCCGCCCAAGGTGGCGGCCAGCGTGTTGACGATCCCGTCGACACCGCGATTGTCGAAGTACACCGACAGCCGGGTCAGCCACTGGCCCGGCCGCATCAGGACGGACTCATTGATCGCGTCGCCGTACAGGTCCTTGCGCGCCGCGACCGTCGCGAACCTGCCCGCTGGCGCTGTCACCGGGACTTCCTGGCGGCCGTACATCAGCCATGCGATCACGACGCCGATGATCACCAGGGCGAGCGTAGCAGCGCCAGGGACGGTAAACAGCCCCTTCGCAGCTGGTGCGGCCCCGGTTACCGGCCTGAGGAAATCGCCGAACCGGCTGCCCAGGACAAGGAACGCGCCGGCTCCGGCAGAGCCGACGGCGAGCAGGATCATCGGTGCCGTCATCACTGCGGGCGCCTCGTGCGGATGCGCATCTGGCTCCCAGCGGCGCTGGCCAGCGAAGGTCATGAACATGACCCTGGTCATGTAGAACGCGGTGATCGCGGCGCCGAGCACTGCCGCGCAGCCGAGGATGAACCCGGAGGTGCCGCCCTTGTCGAAGGCCACCTCGATGATCCCGTCCTTGGTGAAGAAGCCGGAGAACGGCGGGACACCGACGATCGCCAGATAGCCGAAGAGGAACGTGACGAAGGTGACCGGCATGATCTTGCGAAGCCCGCCGAAGCGGCGCATGTCCACTTCGTCGTCCATCTCGTGCTTCACTGCGCCGGCTCCGAGGAACAGGCCAGCCTTGAAGAAGCCGTGCGCCAGCAGGTGCGCGATCGCGAAAACATAGCCCGCCGGGCCGAGGCCCGCGGCCAGCATCATATAGCCGATCTGGCTCATGGTGGATGCGGCCAGCGCCTTCTTGATGTCGTCCTTGGCGCAGCCGATGATCGCGCCGAACAGGAGCGTGGCGGCGCCGACGATGGTGACGGCGAGCCGCGCGTCCTGCGACAGGCCGAAGATCGGGTTCGACCGCACGATCAGGTAGACACCCGCGGTGACCATGGTCGCGGCATGGATCAGCGCCGATACCGGGGTCGGTCCCTCCATCGCGTCGAGCAGCCAGGACTGCAGCGGGAGCTGCGCGGACTTGCCGCAGGCCCCGAGCAGCAGGAGCAGCCCGAGCGCGGTCAGCGTGGGCTGGCTTGCGGCGCCTGCCGCGCGGAAGACCCCGGTGAACGAAACCGTGCCGAATGTCGCGAACATCAGCATGATCGCGATCGAGAGCCCGGCGTCGCCGACCCGGTTGGCGATGAACGCCTTCTTGGCGGCCGTGGCAGCGGTGGGCTTGAACTGCCAGAACCCGATGAGCAGGTAGGAAGCGAGGCCGACCCCCTCCCAGCCCGCGTAAAGGGCGAGGTAGTTGTCGGCCAGCACGAGCAGCAGCATCGCGGCAAGGAACAGGTTCATGTAGCCGAAGAACCGCCGGCGCTCGGGATCGCCGGCCATGTAACCGACAGCGAAGATGTGGATCAGCGAGCCGACGCCGGTGATGAGCAGCACGAAGCTGATGGACAGCGGATCCAGCAGCAGCCCGATGTTGACGTGGAAACGGCCGACGCTGATCCAGGTGAACACGGTCAGGTCCCGGCCGCGCCGGCCGGCCGGGTAGCCAAGCATCGCGATGAAGGCGAGCACGCCGTAGCAGAAGGCGGCCACTGGCATGGCGACGCCGACCAGGTGCCCCCAGGCGTTCGTGCGCTTGCCGCCGAGCAGCAGGATCACTGCGCCTGCCAGCGGGAACGCCAGCAGCAGCCACACCGCGCGCTGGATTCCGACGGCCTGCAGGGTTGTCATCACCGCCGCCGACGGCACATGCCCGCCCGCAACTGAGCCGGTCACTGGCTACCTCTCTGCAGTGCTGGCCCGGGGGGACGCAGTGCCCCCCGGGAGAGGCTTCCTGGCCCCGATGGCCCGGAGCCCCCGGGGGTCAATATTTCAGCAGGTTCGCGTCGTCCACGGACGCCGACCTGCGGGTACGGAAGATCGACGTCAGGATCGCGAGGCCGACCACCACCTCCGCGGCGGCTACCACCATCACGAAGAAGGCGATGATCTGGCCGTCGAGGTTGCCGTGCATCCGGGCGAAGGCGACAAAGGCGAGGTTGACCGCGTTCAGCATCAGCTCGACGCACATGAAGATGACGATGGCGTTGCGCCGGACGAGGACGCCCACGGCGCCGATCACGAAGAGGATCACCGACAGCGCCACATAGTGGGCGGGGCTTACCACCGTTCCTCCTCATGACCGTTGTCCGCCGCCTCGCCCAGCGGCGGCGGGTCCGCCGGGCTGGGCCCGTTGGCGGGGGCGGACCCAGCCGGGGCGGGCTCGGCCGAAGCGGAGCCGGGCGAAGCGGACTCGGCGCGGCCGGAAGGGGCAGTGCCCTGGTGGGCAAGGCCGGCGCCCTGTCCAGCCGCACCGGTGACGCCAGCGCCCGGGTCAGCGGCGGCACCCGGCTCAGCCGCACCGGTGACGCCAGCGCCCGGGTCAGCCTCCCCCGCGACGGCGGCGGCCGGTTCAGCCTGGCCGGTCAGGGCGTTCCCTGGCTCAGGGCGGCCGGCCAGCACCGGATCGGCTCCGGCGCGGCCCGCCATGACCGGGCTGACCGACAGCCGGGCCGGGGTGCCGTCGGGCAGCAGGGCCGGCATGTCGACCGCATTGTGCCGCGCGTAGGTGCCGGGTCCCGGCAGCGGCGCCGGCCGCCCGCCGGCCATCCGGCGGATCGACAGCTCACGCTGCGTCGGCCTGGGGCTGGTGCGCTCCCGGTGCGCGAGCACCATGGCACCGAGCGCCGCGGTGATCAGCAGCGCGCTTGTCACCTCGAAGGGGAACACGTACCTGGTGAAGATGAGGGCGGCGATCCCGCCGACGTTCGCCGACCCGAAGTTCGGCCCCGTCGTCGCGGCTGGCCCGATCGCGGCCTGCCCGACGATCAGGCTGAGCAGCACAAGTAGTCCGATGCCGGCGACTCCGGCCGCAAGCCGCTGTCCCTTGATCGTCTCGATGACCGAGTCTGCCGAGGTCACGCCGACGATCATGAGAACGAAGAGGAAGATCATCAGCACCGCGCCGGTGTAGACGATCACCTGGACGAAGGCCAGGAACGGCGCGCCCTGCATCGCGTACAGGATGGCCAGCGTCAGCATCACGAGCGCGAGCAGCACCGCGCAGTGCACGGCCCTCCTGGCCAGGACGATGCCGAGGGCCGCCGCAACGGCGACAACGGCGAGCGCCCAGAACGCGATGGCCTGGGTGGTGGCGGCCGCCCCGGCGGCCAGCAGGACAGGATGATTCACCGGCCCGCTCCGTCCGTGTTCTCGTCAGCGCCCTGGTCCGCCCCCGCCACCCCGGAGGCACCGAGGTTGTAGTAGTCCACCTCGGTCTCGCCAAGGCGCATCGGGTGCGGCGGGGCCTCCATGCCCGGCAGCAGGGGCACGACCAGCTGCTCCTTGGTCCAGATCAGGCTCTCCCTGCTGTCGTCCGCGAGCTCGTACTCATTCGTCATGGTCAGCGCGCGGGTCGGGCATGCCTCGACGCACAGCCCGCAGAGTATGCAGCGCAGGTAGTTGATCTGGTAGACCCGGCCGTACCGCTCGCCCGGTGAGTACCGCTCGTCGTCGGTGTTGTCCCCGCCTTCCACGAAGATGGCATCGGCCGGGCAGGCCCAGGCGCAGAGTTCACAGCCGATGCATTTCTCCAGGCCGTCAGGCCAGCGGTTGAGCTGATGCCGGCCGTGGAACCTGGGCGCGGTCGGCCGTTGCTCCTCCGGGTAGTAGACGGTGTCGACCTTCTGGACCATCTGCTTGAAGGTGACGAAGAACCCCTTGACCGGGTTGAGGAAGTCAAGCACCGGTGACCTCCTTGGCCGTGTCGGCGACGGTCGCCGGCACCGCGCTCCTTGCGCGCGCCGGAACCTGCGGCTGGCTGGCCGTCACGCCGACGCCGCGATAGTGCGGCAGGTCCATGGGCGGCAGCGGAAAGGCGCCGGTGCCGCGGTCCGGCTGGCCGGCCGCAGGCTCGCCGCCGTCATCGGCGCCGTCCGCGGCCTCCGCCCGCCGCTCGGCTCGCTGGGCGGCGGCCTCCCCGGCCAGCAAGAGCGCCATCAGAACGACCACGATCCCGCCGGCTACGACGTAGACCGCGACGCTGCCGTGCTCGCGGCGCCACACTCGCATGGTCGCGACGATCAGCGTCCAGGCGAGAGCGCCGGGAATGAGAACCTTCCAGCCCAGCTTCATGAGCTGGTCGTAGCGGATCCTCGGCAGCGAGCCGCGGAGCCAGATGAAGAAGAAGAGCAGCAGCACTATCTTGCCGAGGAACCACAGCAGCGGCCACCAGCCGCTGTTGGCGCCGGACCACACGGTGACCGGCCACGGCGCACGCCAGCCGCCGAGGAACAAGGTCGCCGCGAGCCCGGACACCGTGATCATGTTGATGTACTCGGCCAGGTAGAACAGCGCGAACTTGAGCGAGCTGTACTCGGTGTGGTAGCCCCCGACCAGTTCGCCCTCCCCCTCGGGCAGGTCGAACGGCAGCCGGTTAGTCTCGCCGACCATCGTCACCACGTAGATCACGAACGAAGGCAGCAGCAGCACGGCGAACCACGACGGATAGTGCAGCGTCACCCCGGCCACGTGCAGCGCCGCGCCGTGCGCCTGCGCCTGGACGATGGCGGTCGTCGACAGCGAGCCCGAGTAGAGGAACACCGGGACGAACGACAGTCCCATCGCGATCTCGTAACTGATCACCTGAGCTGACGACCTGAGCCCGCCGAGCAGCGAGTACGGCGACGCGGAGGCCCAGCCGGCCAGCACGATCCCGTATACGGCCATCGAGCTCATCGCGAGCACGAGCAGCACGGCCACGGGCAGGTCGGCGAGCTGCAGCGGGGTGTGATGGTGGAAGATCGAGACGACCGGGCCGAACGGGATGATCGCGAAGCTGATGAAGGCGGGGATCAGCGCGATGGCCGGCGCCATGACGAACAGGACCTTGTCCACGCCGCGCGGGATGATGTCCTCCTTGAGCGGCAGCTTGAGGCCGTCCATCAGGGACTGCAGCAGGCCGTACTTGCCGGCCCTGTTCGGCCCGGGGCGGGACTGCATCCGGCCGATCACCCGCCGCTCGGCCCAGATCGTCATCAGCGTGGTGAGCATCAGGAACGCGAAGATGACCAGCACCTTGAGAGCGATCAGCCACCAGATGTCGTGGCCGAAGCTGGACAGCGTTGGATCGGCCGCAGGCGGCTGCGCCACGTAGGTCATGGCGGTCATTCCGCGCTCCTCACCGTCACCAGGGTGCCGTGGCCAGCGCCGAGCTCGCTCCTGACCGCGCAGCCCGCCGAGTTGGAGGGCAGCCAGACGACCCGGTCGGGCATGTCCGCGATCTGCGCGGGAACGGTAATCGCACCGCGGGCAGTGGCCACGGTGACCTTACCGCCATCGGCCGTGCCGGCCTCCGCCGCGGTGGCCGCGGACATGACAGCAACCGCGGAACGCGCCGTTCCGGCCAGGTTCGGCTCGCCGTCCTGCAGCCGCCCGGCGTCGAGGAGGTGATGCCAGGTGGCGAGCACCGCGGCGCCGGGACCGGGGTGAGCCCGCCCCAGGTGGCCGATCTGGCCGGTCAGTGCTGGCTGCGGGAGGGCCGGCTGCGGGGGAGCCGGCTGCAGGGGAGCCGACTGCGGGCGGGCTGGCTGCAGCGCAGCCGGCTGGATCCCGGTGGCCGCCGGTTGCGACCGGCCGGCCTGAGCCCCCGGCAGCGCCGGCTGCCCCGCGCCGGGCTGGCCGACCGGGGCCGCGATGGCCGGGGCCGCGATGGCCGGGGCGAGAGCGGCGAGCTCGGCGCGGGCCGCGGCCGCGTCGGGCAGGCCGAGGTGGACGTCCATCTCGTCGGCAATCTCGCCGAGGACCTGGAGGTCGGACTGGATGGCGGGGACCTGGAGCGCCGCGGTGAATGACCCTGGCCTGCCCTCCCAGTTCAGGTAGGTCCCGGCCTTCTCGGCGACCGCTGCCACCGGCAGCACGACGTCCGCGCGGTCAGTAACCGCGCTGGCCCGCAACTCCAGGCTGACGATGAACGACGTGGCCGCCATGGCCTGCAGCGCGGCGACGGGATCGGGCAGGTCCGCGGGGTCAACGCCGGCGATGACCAGGGCATCGATATCTCCGTCCGCCGCGGCGGACAGGATCTGCGACGTGTCGCGGCCCAGCTCACCGGGCAGCGAGCCGACCCCCCATGCCCTGGCCACCTCGGTGCGTGCGGCCGGGTCAGTCACCTGGCGTCCGCCGGGCAGCAGGCCGGGCAGCGCCCCGGCCTCGACCGCGCCGCGCTCGCCGGCCCGGCGCGGTATCCAGGCCAGCCTCGCGCCGGTCACCTCCGCCAGCCGGACCGCGGCGGACAGTGCGCCGGGGACCTCGGCCAGCCGTTCGCCGGCCAGGATGATCGCGCCAGCACGGCGCAGCGCGCCGACCGCTTCGCCGACTGGCCCGCTGGAGTCGGCCGCGTCCGCATCGGCACCGTCAGCGCCCTGGCCCGCAGAGCTAGCGCGCGCGGAACTAATGCCCGCGGAACTAGCGCCCCCGGAACTAGCCGCGCCCCCGGAACTAGC
>DATGVY010000229.1:0-11752 GCA_035299845.1 Streptosporangiaceae bacterium | reverse complement strand
GGTCTGTGGGTTGACCGTCCTGCTACTCCCCAGGGAGTACATGCGGCCTGCCTGCGCCCCGAGGAGCAGCCGCAAGTGCCGCCCCCGGCACGACGACCTGGCCCGGCCCGGCCAGGCACGCTGATGACTAGCTGGTGGAACGCCCGCCGGC
Source organism: Streptosporangiaceae bacterium (assembly GCA_035299845.1). Lineage (GTDB taxonomy): Bacteria > Actinomycetota > Actinomycetes > Streptosporangiales > Streptosporangiaceae > Palsa-506. The sequence goes on along the minus strand of DATGVY010000229.1, from coordinate 11,601 downwards.
GCGGCGAACTTCCGGAGGCTGAGATGCCCGCTCTCACCCGTTTCGTGCTCCGCCACAAGGCGCTCGTGGCCCTGCTCTGGCTTGTCGTGGCCGTCGCCGGGGTGATGACCATCAGCGGCACTACGCACCGGATGACGAACAGCTTCGCGATGCCGGGCCAGGCGTTCCGGGTCGACAACCAGATAGTCCGCAGCTACGGCAACGGCGGATCCCAGCCTCCCTACGTGCCGGTGCTCACGGTCCCGGCCGGCCAGCAGGTCACCGACCCGGCCGTCGCCGCGGCTACCGGGAGGGCCTTCGCCGGGGCGGCTCGGGCCATCCCGCACGCGCGGGTCGCTGACTACGCCACCACCCACGACCCCGCGTTCATCACCCGCGACGGCAGGTCCACTTTCGCGCTCATCTACACCGCGCCGGCGTCTGGTTTCGGCGGCACCGGCTTCGGTTCCGCCATCCAGCACTCCCTCAGCGCCGCGGTGCCTGCCGGGTGGCATACGGGCGTCACCGGGTTGCAGCAGCTCGCGAACGGCAAGCCCGCCGCCAAGGGAACTGGGCTGATGGCCGAGGCCATGATCGGCGCGATCGGCGCGCTGGTCATCCTGGCCTTCGTCTTCGCCAGCTTCCTGGCCTTCCTGCCGCTGCTGATCGGCGGGGTGTCCGTGTTCGCCACCTTCCTTCTCGTCGGCGGCCTCACCGAGATCACCGGCGTGAGCCAGATCGTGGAGTTTCTCATCGCCCTCATCGGCCTCGGCGTGGCCATCGACTACTCCCTGCTGGTGGTCAGCCGCTGGCGCGAGGAGCGCGCCGCGGGCCGTGACAACGCCAGCGCCGTGGTCGAGGCGATGAATCACGCCGGGCGGGCGGTCGTGTTCTCCGGGCTCACCGTCGCCATCGGGCTGCTGTCGATGATCGTGCTCCCGGTCCCCATGCTGCGCAGCGTCGGCTACGGCGGCGTCCTCGTCCCGCTCGTCTCCGTTGCGGTCGCTGTCACCCTGCTGCCGGTGATCCTGGCCAGCGTGGGCCCCCGGCTGGACTGGCCACGGCTGCGCACCGAGCGGTCGGCCAGCCGGTTCTTCTCCGCCTGGGCGCGCGGCGTCTACCGTCACCGCTGGCTGGCGGCCCTCGCCGGTATTGGCATTCTCGCCGCGCTGATGCTGCCTGCCCTGTCGCTGCACCTGGGCGAGCCGGGAAGCACGGCACAGGCCACCGCCGGACCAGCACATGACGCGCTGGCCACGCTGACCGATGGCGGCATCCCGTCCGGCGTGCTCACCCCCGTCGAGGTGCTCACCTCCTCCGCGCCGGGCAGCGTGGCTGCCACGGCGAGCCGGGTTCCCGGGGTGTACGCGGCCGTGGCGCCGAACACGCCTGACTTCCGCCGGGCCGGCACCGCTATCGTCACCGTCATCCCGGCCGCTGAGAGCAGCGTCCCGGCTGGTCAGGCGACCATCGTCCGGCTGGAGACCGGCCTGCTCGCGAGCCCGCACGTGGTCGGCGTGGGCGGCGACGGCCCGTCACTGATCGACTTCGACCACGCCGTCTACGGCGACTTCCCGCTCATGCTCGCCATCATCGCGGTCGCCACGTTCCTGCTCCTCACCCGCGCGTTCCGGTCGGTGCTGCTGGCGGCCAAGGCGGTCGTATTCAACCTCATCTCGCTCGCCGCTGCCTACGGGGTGCTGACCTGGGTCTGGCAGGACGGCCACGGTTCCAACGCGGTATGGGGCATCCCGGCTACCGGCGCGATCACCATGTGGGTGCCGCTGATGGTCTTCGCCTTCCTGTTCGGCCTGTCCATGGACTACGAGGTGTTCATCCTCACCCGTATCCGGGAGGTCTACGACGGGACCGGCGATGCCCGCCATGCGGTTACCGAAGGCCTCGGCCGAACCGGGCGCCTGGTCACCAGCGCGGCGGCCATCCTGATGCTCAGCTTCTTCTCGATGTCCACCGGACCGCAGACCGATCTGAAGATCCTCGCCACCGGGCTCGGCGCAGGAATCCTCATCGACGCGGTCGTCATCCGATGCCTGCTCGTGCCCGCCATGGTGGCGCTCTTCGGGCGAGCCAACTGGTGGCTGCCTGCCCCGATGGCCCGGCTGCTCAGGGTGCCCGCCACCGCCCGCCCGACGCGCTCCCCGGCTGACCTGGCTCCGGCTGACCTGGCTCCGGCCGAGCTGGCGCCCATTCTCACCAACGCCGGGTGAGGCCACGCGCCGGCCGGTCGCCGCAGCGGCCTTGATCATCCTGATCAAGGCCGCTGCGGCAGCTGCGCATGCGCTCAGCCGCATCTGGGTCACCAGCATGCCCAGCCTGACCGGTCGCCGGGGTAATCCGGCCGGGCCTTAGTCCGGCCGACGCCGGACTCAGGGCCCAGGCAGGGGCGCGGGCGGGCCGGCGCATCGGCCGGGTCAGCGAGGCCTTGTCCGGCGCCGCTGGCGGGGTGGGCGGCCGGGGTCCGGGGTGGTCGGTGCCAGCGGCAGCTGGGAGGGGGGCTTGACCTCTGCTAGCCGCAGGTAGGTGATGAGCCGCTGCCCGCCGCGGGTGGCCAGCGCGGCCAGCACCTGCTGGAGCTCGGTGACGTCCCTGGCCACGACGGTCAGCAGGTAGTCCACTTCGCCAGCGACGTTGTCGGCCGCGATGATCTGCGGCAGCGCTCGGACCTGCTCATCGAAGATGCGGCTCGAGCGCGGGTCATGCCGCGCGAGGGTAGCCGTCACGTACATCTGCAGGGGGAATCCGGCGGCGGCCGCATCGAGGCGAGCGCTGATGACGCGGATGACACCCGACTCCTTCAGGCGGCGGACCCGGTTCAGCGTCGCCGCAGGGGACAGTCCGACCAGGCGGGCGAGCTCGACGTTGGTGCGGTCCGCGTCAGCCTGCAGCGCGGATAGCAACTGGACGTCAATTTCATTAAGTTTAACGGCCATATTGCGATATGTTATCTCGTTTTAATGCTCTAGCGCCAAATTCTGTCTCAGCAGCGGCGACGATGGCTTCATGAACCCCGACCGTCGCTCCGCCATCGCGGCGCTTACCACCGCCGGGCTGCTGTGGGGCACGACAGTGCCGCTGTCCAAGCTGGCCCTGGAGTGGCTGCCGCCGGGCTGGCTCACCTTCGCGCGCTTCGCGCTGGCCGCCGCCGTCCTTCTCGCGGCCGCCCGCTCCCGGGTGCGCGCCGCGTGCACCCCGGCCGTGCTGGCCTGCGGCGCGATCGGATACGGCGGATCCGTCGTCGTGCAGAACGCCGGCATCGTCCGGACCAGCGTCAGCCACGCGGCGCTGCTGATCGGCGCCACGCCCGTGCTTGTTGCGGTCATCGCGGCCCTGTGGCACCACAGCGTGGCGCGCCCGGTGGCCTGGGCGGGCTTCGCTGTGTCGCTCGCCGGCGTCGGCCTTGTCGCAGGCGGCGGCGGACGCGACGCGACGGCCGGCGGCGATGGCCTGGTGCTGGCGTCGCTGCTGCTGTCGGCCACGTTCACGGTGGCGCAGACCCGCCTGCTGCGCGGCCGTGACCCGGTCGCGGTGACCGCCGTGCAGTTCATGGCGGCCGCACTCGCCGTGCTGCCCGTTTCCTTGGTGACCGAGGGCATGCCCGCCGCCCCCAGCGGCGCGGGCACCTTCCTGGCCACCGGCGGGCTAGCGCTCGGCGGCACGCTGCTGCCTTTCACGCTATTCGCCTATGGGCAGGGGCGGGTGACCGCCGAGGCGGCGGCGGCCTTCCTCAACCTCGAGCCTCTCGTGGGCGCTGTAGCGGGCGTCGTCATCTTCGGCGACCCGGCCGGCCCGCGGCAGGTCGCCGGCGGTGCGGCCATCCTCGCGGGCATCGCGCTTGGCAGCCTTCCGTTGCTGGCCGCTCATGGGCGCGGACCTCAAAGCCCCCCGGCACCGGCGGCCTGCGGCAGCGCGCGCTTCCCTGGCCGGCGCCGCCGCCGGCCCGGGCGGAAGCCAGAGACAAGGATGCCGCCGCCAGGTAAGCCATCTCATCCCAGCCGGACCGTAGCCGCGCGTCCCCCGGTGCGCCACCGTACGGCCGAAGCCTGCACCCCGGGTTCCGTGCGCAACTCGTCCTGCAGTCCCCGGCGGGCCGGTACTCGAAGGTCACCACGACCGGTCCGCCGGGCGGCAAGCCGGTGTCCGCCAGCCGGCCAGCGCTCCGCCTGGCTGAGCGGCGCCGTAACCGGCTCGTCGGCTGGCTGGCGGCGGTGCAGGGCGCCTGGTCCGGCGGTCGCGGGACTGCTCCATCAGGCGTCCGGGTCATGGCCCGGCCCGGGATGGAGCGAATATCCTGCCCGGCCCGGCATTTCATCGCAGGCCGGCGTCCGTCTGATCGGCCGCCGTCTAGCCTGAGCATTATGGGCATGATGACCTCAATCCTGCACGCGGATGCCCGGCCCGATACCGCGGCCGCGCTGGTGCTGGCAGATCGGGCAATCCAGGCGCCTCGCGGCGTCAGCGCAGGCCGGGGAGCGGCGCGATGAGGCAACTGTCGGGCCTGGACGCCTCGTTCCTCTCGCTGGAGACGCGGACCTCGAGCGGTCACGTCGGCGGTGTGTGCTTGCTGGACCCCGGAAATGCGCCTCAGCGGCTGGACCTGGCCGTGCTGCGCGACCTGTTCGCCGCGAGGGTCGGCCTGGTCCCGGTCCTGCGCCAGCGCCTGCTGCCAGTGCCATTCGGGCTCGATCAGCCGTACTGGGTGGACGACGAGGACTTCGACCTCGAGTTCCATGTCCGCGAGATTGCCCTGCCGCGCCCCGGCTCGGACGCGCAGCTGGCCGAGCAGGTCAGCCGGCTGCACTCCCGGCCCCTTGATCGCACCCGCCCGCTGTGGGAGACGTACCTGATCTCCGGTCTGGCCAGAAAACGCCAGGCGGTCTACACCAAGATCCATCACGCGGCCATCGACGGCGTGTCCGGCGCGGAGGTCCTTACACTGCTGCTGGATCTGACCCCCGAGGGACGCCCGCCGGGATCTATCCCGGAATTCCGGCCAGAACGGCCACCGGGCCGCGCCCGGATGCTGGTCAGCGCCGGACGCGCGGCCGCGATGTGGCCGCTGGACACCGTTCGGATCACCAGGGACCTCATCCGGTTCATGCCGGCCATCGGGTCCGTCGCTGGGCCCCTGCTCGGCCGGATGCTCGGCGTCGGCGAGCGCGACGGATCGGTCATCTCGACGGCGCCTGCGCGGCCGCCGGCGACGCCGTTCAACCGCCCCGTGACGCCGCACCGGCGGTGGGCTTTCCGCTCAGTCACGCTCGACGACATCAAGGCGGTCAAGACCGCGTTCGGGGTGTCGGTCAACGATGTGGTGCTGGCCATGTGCGCGGGCGCGCTGCGGCGCTGGCTGATTTCCCGCGACGCGCTCCCGGCGACGCCGCTCGTCGTCATGATCCCGGTGTCCGTACGCGACGAGCAGGCCAGGGGCACGATGGGCAACAAGGTGTCGGCGATGCTCGCCGCGCTGCCGACCCATCTGGCGACTCCGCCCGACCGCCTGGCGGTTGCTCATGAGGCAACCAGGATCGCAAAGGCGCAGCACGCCGCGATCCCGCCAGGACTCGTTGAGAACATCACCGACTTCGCCCCGCCGGCGCTGGCGGCGCGGGCGGCCCGGGTCGTCTTCGCCACCGGATTGCTGCACCGGCTACCGCCCTTCAACCTCGTCATCTCCAACGTGCCAGGTCCTGACGTGCAGGCATACCTGGGCGGCGCGAAGCTACTGGCGTACTACCCGGTATCGGTAGTGACCGATGGGCAGGGCCTGAACATAACGGTGCACGGCTACCGCGGCAGCCTGCACTTCGGGCTCATCTCCTGCCGCGAGCTGGTACCCGACATCAACGTCCTGGCCGGCTACCTCGTCGATGAACTCAGCATGCTGCTGGCCGCCGCGGGCAGCCCGCCGGGACGGCACTGAACCCGCAAGAGCCGTCAGCCGTGCCCGGCGCACTCGTCAGGGCCCGGCCTCAGCGAGGCGGTGGGGTGATGGGCGGGCGGGGAGCCAGGGTGGGCGCGGACCGCCGCGGCGCATGAGGGTAGCGCGCCGGGTCCCCCGTCGCGCTCGGCCTGCTCGGACGTGAACGTATTGTCAGCCCATAGAATCGCCCGGTGGCTTCCGCCGGCATTGACCCGCGCCTGGGCGACGCATTGGGGATGCTGCGGCGGGTATTCGGCTATGACTCGTTCCGCGGAGCGCAGCAGGAGGTCATTGATCACGTCATTGCCGGCGGTGACGCGGTCGTGCTCATGCCGACCGGCGGCGGCAAGTCGCTGTGCTACCAGATTCCGGCCCTGCTCCGGCGGGGCACCGGCGTGGTCATCTCGCCGCTCATCGCCCTTATGCAGGATCAGGTTGACGCCCTGACGGCGCTCGGGCTACGGGCCGGGTTCCTCAACTCAACCCAGGACCCGGCCGGGCGCCGCATGGTGGAGTCCGCCTTCCTGGCCGGCCAGCTCGACCTCTTGTACCTGGCACCGGAGCGGCTGCGCGCCGAGTCGGCGCTGCGGCTGCTGGATCGCGGCACTATCTCCCTATTCGCCATCGACGAGGCGCACTGCGTGTCCCAGTGGGGGCACGACTTCCGGCCCGACTATCTCGCGCTGTCGCAACTGCACGAGAGATGGCCCCTGGTGCCCCGCGTCGCGCTGACGGCGACGGCCACCAAGGCGACGCACGCGGAGATCGCAGCCCGGCTGAACCTGCAGGCAGCCAGGCATTTCACGGCGAGCTTCGATCGCCCGAACATCCGGTACCGGATCGAGGCGAAGGCCGATCCGGCACGGCAGCTGCTGGAGCTGGTGCGCGGCGAGCACGCTGGCGACGCGGGCATCGTCTACTGCCTCGCCCGGGCATCCGTCGACAAGACCGCTGAGCTGCTGTCACGTAACGGGATCACGGCGCTGCCCTATCACGCGGGTCTCGACGCGCGCACCCGCGCCGCTCACCAGGCCCGCTTCCTGCGCGAGGACGGCCTGATCATGGTGGCCACGATCGCCTTCGGCATGGGCATCGACAAGCCCGATGTGCGCTTCGTCGCGCACCTCGACTTGCCCAAGTCCGTCGAGGGCTACTACCAGGAAACCGGCCGGGCCGGGCGGGACGGCCTGCCCTCCACTGCCTGGCTCGCCTACGGCCTGCAGGATGTCGTGCTGCAGCGCAGGCTGATCGACGGCTCCGAGGGCGACAGCGCGCACCGCCGCCGCCTGGCCGCCCACCTCGATGCCATGCTGGCCCTTTGCGAGACCGTCGAGTGCCGCCGGGCGCAACTGCTGGGCTATTTCGGCGAGGCCGCCGGCCCGTGCGGCAACTGCGACACCTGCCTGTCGCCGCCGCAGTCCTGGGACGGCACGATCGCAGCGCAGAAGCTCCTGTCGGCCGTGTTCCGGCTGAACCGAGAGCGGCGCCAGAGATTCGGCGCGGGCCAGGTGATCGACATCCTGCTCGGCAGGAAGACAGCCAAGGTCATCGAGCACGACCATGCGTCCCTGACCGTCTTCGGAATCGGCGCCGATCTGCGCGAGGCCGATTGGCGCGGAGTCGTGCGGCAGCTGCTGGCCCGGGGCCTGCTGGCCGTCGAGGGAAATTACGGCACGCTGGCGCTCACCGACGCAAGCAGCGACGTACTGGGCGGGCGGCGCCAGGTCATGCTGCGCCGCGAGCCTGAGCGCGCCGCACGGGCGGCGAGGCCCGCCCGCGCGGCGAAGGCCGCAAGTGCGGCTGCGGAGCTGCCCGCGGCGGCCGAGGCAATGTTCCAGCAGCTGCGCGCCTGGCGCGCTGCGACCGCCAAGGAACTGGGCATGCCCGCCTACGTGATCTTCCACGACGCGACATTGCGCCAGATCGCCGTTGAGTCACCGGCGACCCTGGCCGAGCTCGGCATGGTGAGTGGCGTCGGCGAAAGCAAGCTGGCCAGGTATGGGCAGGTAATCCTGGACTGTCTGCACCATGGCTCTGCAGACAAGGGGCGATCCGTGCCGGACGGCCCCTCCACGTCAAGCTGAAGCTGATCAAGAACATCTCGGCATCATGGTTTAGGATCACCGGCCAGCCGGAAAAGCAGCTCCTCGCCGGCCTCAACGAGATCGACTCGGACGTCACGATGGGGTCCGGGCTGATCCTGCCGCACCCCGGCGGCGAAACCGAATGGTTCGCCACCAACTCCGGCGCCCTCGACGGAATCCAGGGCACCGGCCTCTAACCCGAAGTTCCCCCAGGCTCATAAGGCCCATCATGTCTGCCCTGGTCATAGAGCTTCGGTTGCCCGACTTACATGACTACGGCAGTCATGTGCGTCCACGTTTTCCCTGGTGAACAGGGGTGTCAGCTCATCCGGGGGGAACTACGGTCTAACAGCTCGTCCGCAAGCCGGCCGAGGACGGATAACCGGCCGAGGACGGACAAACGGCACGGCGGCGGTCGGCCAGGCCAGCTGCAGCCCACGCCAGCGCAGGCCCGCGCCGGGCCGCTGTCAAGCGGCGACGCTCGTAATCACGGCGAACGGCGCCCCGGCCGGGTCGGTGAGTGACGCCATCCGGCCCACGCCCGGGACGTCCTCAGCCGGAACGGTCACGGTGCCGCCCCGCTCCGCCGCCTTGGCCACCACCGCGTCGCAGTCGGCCACCTCGAAGTACGGCCGCCAGCGGGTACTCATCCCCGCAGCCGCCATCTCCGGGCTGAGCGGCATGATCCCGCCCTGGCTGCTGTCCTCGCCGCCGCCGGCGGGCCGGACTAGGGTGTAGTCGAAGCCGCCCATCGGCACGTCCTTGGTCACCCAGCCGAACACCGACTGATAGAACGACTTGGCCGCGGCCGGGTCCGTCGTGTGCAGCTCCGTCCAGCACAACGTGCCCGGATCATTGACCGCGCCCAGGCCCTTGGTGTCGCCAGGCTGCCAGACCGCGAACAGCGCCCCGGCCGGGTCGGTGAACTGGGCCATCCGGCCCTGAGTGAACACGTCGAAAGGCTCGGCCCTGACCGCGCCGCCAGCCTGCTTGACCGCCTCGGCTGTGGCATTCGCGTCCGGGGTCTGGAAATACAGCGTCCAGGACGGTGCCGCGCCCTCCTCCGTGAGCGGGCCCACCGCGGCGACTGCCTTCCCGCCCAGCGTGAGCATGCCGTATCCACCGGCCTCCGGTCCGGCGGACTGGAACTCCCAGCCGAACACGGCGCCATAGAACGCCGCCGCTGCGTCGACGTCAGGCGTCCCCAGGTCCACCCAGCTGGGCGCCCCGGGCACGTAGTTGGTGCTGAGCATGGCTTGACCTCCCGTGCGTCACGTTTGCGGCCAGCCCACCGCGGGACGCGGCCGGGCAGCCCGATGTAATCGAACCCAGCGTGGCACCAGCCACCGACAACCTGGCCGCAGCACAGCGGGGCGGGGGTGTGGGACAGATTTGCAGGTAGCAAGATCAGCTTGCCTGACTGACGAGGTCAGCGCTGGGCATCTGGCCGCTGAGGCACGCCAGAATGCGCTGCTACATCTGGACCTGAGTGCCGATGCCTCGCTCGCGGGCCGCATGCAGGACCAGGGCTGCAGCGGCCGCGTCCTGGGCGGCGACTCCAACGGACTTGTAAAGAGTCAGCTGCTCGTCGTCGCCTCTTCCCTGAGCGCGGCCGGCAGCTATGTCGCCGATCTCAGTGAGCTTCTCACCGGAATCGATGGCCCCCTGGCTCAGCGCCCGGCGAATCTCGACTGCCCCTGAGGGTGGAGCGGCCAGCACCGCGGCTCGGGACTCCACGGCGACCAGCGCATCCCGGACCGTGTCGGTGTCCACCTCACCTTCGCCGGCCGTGTTGTAGCCGACCGAGTTGATGTGGGTACCTGGCCGCAGCCAGTGCCGCAGGACCACGGGCGTCTCGGCGTGGGTGGCGGCGCATACCACGTCGGCCGAGCGCACCGCCTCCTCGATCGATGGCAGCGCCCTAGCCGAGATCCCGCCGGCGCCTAGCTCGCCGACCAGGGCCTCCGCCCTGGCCCGGTCACGGCCGGCAATCTGGATGATGCTCAGCCCCGGTAGCCGGGCGAGCGCCCGGGCGTGGGAGCGGGCCTGAACGCCGGTCCCGATCACCGACAAGACCCGCGCGCCGGCCCGGGCCAGCAGCCTGGTGGCCAGGGCCGAGCCCGCCGCGGTCCGCGCCGCGGTCACATAGGTGCCGTCCATCACCGCCAGCGGGGTGCCGGAGTCGGGGTCGAAACAGCAGATCAGCGCCTGGTGGGTGGGCCGGTCACGGTTCTCGGGAAACAGGCTCACCAGCTTGGTCGTCAAGGCCCCCGCCGAGGGCAAGAAGGCGGGCATGGCCGCCAGCATGGCATGGCGGCCGGCCACGTTGGCCGCCACCCGGGAGGGCATCGACACCCGCCCTGCGCTGAGGTCGACCATGGCGGCCTGCACGGCATCCACCAACTGGTCGAGGTCAAGCAGCGCCTCCACCTCGTTGGCCGACAGGACCAGCACGGCCCTCTCCCTCCGACTTCACCAGGACAATCCACGCCCCGCGGCTGCGGTTGAGCTGCAAGTCTGTCACCCGCCGGAGGAAAGGGCCTGCGGCTGGAGGAGCCGCTCCTACGAGAGCCGCTGCCGAGGCAGCACAGGTGCCCGGCGGACAAGGATGAGGCGGCAGGGCGAGCCGGCCGGTATTCCAGATTGCGGATCATCCTTTCCGGCAGCGAGCCGCTGACCCGGAGGCAGCTGCTCGTCCCCGGCAGGAGACGAGTACCGACACCGTGTTGGCCCCGAAGTTGGTGACGTAGATGGTGTCAGTCTTCGGATCGGCCGCGACCCCGAGCGGCTCGCTGCCCACGCGGACCCTGGCCACCACCGTGTTCGTCCGCCCGCTGATCGCCAACGTTTCGTCGCCCCCGTTGGCCACGTAGATGGTGTTGGTCCGCGGGTTCGCCGCGACCCCGAACGCGGCCGGGTAGCCCACGCGGACCGTGGCCACCACCGCATTGGTCCGCCCGCTGATCACCGACACCGTCTTGCTGGCTCCGTTGGTGACGTAGATGGTGTTGGTCTTCGGGTTCGCCGCGACCCCGTTCGGGGCGCTGCCCACGCGGACCGTGGCCACCACCGTATTGGTCCGCCCGCTGATTACCGACACTCTGCCGTGCGTGACGATGTTGGCGGCCCTTGACACGTAGATGGTGTTCGTCCGCGGGTTCGCCGCGACCCCAACCGGGAAGTGGCCGCCCACGCGGACCGTGGCCAGCACCGTGTTGGTCCGCCCGCTGATCACCGACACCGTGCCGCTGGCTACGTTGGCCACGTAGATGGTGTCGGTCCGCGGGTTCGCCGCGACCCCATTCGGGGCGCGGCCGACGCGAATCGTGGCCACCACCGTGTTGGTCCGCCCGCTGATCACTGACACCGTGCCGCGGCGTTTTTCGTTGGTGACGTAGATGGTGTCGGTCCGCGGGTTGACCGCGACCCCGGCCGGCCTGCGGCCGACGCGGACCGTGGCCACCACCGTGTTCGTTCGCCCGCTGATCACCGACACCGTGGTGCCGCCGACGTTGGCCACGTAGATGGTGTCGGTCCGCGGGTTCGCCGCGACCCCATTCGGGGCGCGGCCGACGCGAATCGTGGCCACCACCGTGT
>DATGVY010000228.1:0-4478 GCA_035299845.1 Streptosporangiaceae bacterium | reverse complement strand
CCGGCGATGACGCCCAGCGTGATAGTGCAGTCGCCGCCGATCACCAGCGGCAGCCGCCCGGCCCCGGCGGCCGCGGCCACGGCGTCGGCCGTCTCCCGGGCGACGCGGGCGACGGCCGGCAGGTTCCTGGCGCCGGCGTGGTCGTGGTCAACGGCGAACACGGCGCCCGGCAGGTCGCCGGCGTCGTCCACGACGAGGCCGGCCGCCCGCAGCCGGTCCGGCAGCCCTGCCTGGCGCAGCGCCGCGGGCGCCCGTTCCTGGCCTGCGTGGTGAGCTCCGGCGCTGCTCGGCACTCCGATGATCACCCAGTCACTCATCCCAGCCTCCTTGCTTCATTGAGTCCAGCCCATCAGGTCAGCCAAGTCTGCGGCGCCCGCGCGAAGTCGCGCTCCTACCGGCAGCGAGCCGCGGGCCGTCATGATCAACTTAGCGGTTAATATTTAGCCGGTCATCGCCGGACAAATCGTAACCGCGGCGTTCCCTACGGTGCGTCGAACAGCGCGCTGACCGACTCGCCCTCGTGGATCCGGCGGATCGCCTCGGCCAGCGCCGGGCCCAGCGAGATGACATGCAGCTTCGGGTCCCGCTTGCTGTCCGGGATGGCCACCGTGTTGGTGGTGACGATCTCGGCGACGTCGGGCTGGGCGGCGATCCGCTGCAACGCGCCGTCGGAGAAGAGGCCGTGCGTGCAGGCGACGCGCACCGACCGGACCTGATGCTCCCTGAGCCGGCTGAGCAGCTCCATGACGGTGGTCCCGCGGGCGATCTCGTCGTCCAGGATGATGACATCGCGGTCCGCCACGTCGCCGATGATCGAGCTGATCGTGACCCGCTCGTCGTTCTGCCGTTCCTTGGCGCCCGCCGCGACCGGCACCCCTAGCATCCGGGCGAGCGCCGCGGCCTGCTTGGCGTTGCCCAGGTCAGGCGAGACCACGACGGCCTGGCCGAGATCCAGGCCGCGGAAGTGGCCGGCCAGCTCGCGGAGCGCGTTCAGGTGATCGACCGGCACCGAGAAGAACCCGTGCACCTGCGGTGCGTGCAGGGTTACGGTCAGCACCCTGCTCGCGCCCGCCGTGACCAGCAGATCGGCGACGAGGCGGCCGCCGATGGACACCCGCGGCATGTTCTTCTTATCCGACCGCCCGTACGCGTAGTGCGGGATCACCGCGGTGACCCGGGCGGCCGACGCGCCGCGCGCGGCATCCAGCATCAGCAGCAGCTCGGTGAGGTGCTCCTGGACCGGCGGGCTGAGCGGCTGGATCAGGAAGACGTCGCGTTCCCTGCAGTTGGACTGCAGCTGGACCTCCAGGCAGTCGTTGGCGAAGCGCCTGGTCACGACGGGTCGCCTGGGCACTCCCAGGCGGGCGCAGATCTCGGCCGCGAGCTGGGGATGGGCGCTGCCGCTGAATATCGCGATCTCCCGCACGAGCTAAGGCTAGGGGCTCACGCCCAGTCCGCGGCGAGCAAAGGCCAGGGCTCACGCCCAGTCCGCGGCGAGCAGCCGTCCGGCCTGGCCGAGCCAGCGCGCAGGGTCTTGCCGTGCAGCGGCGGTGCTGCCCGCCAGGTCCGTCAGCGACACCGCCCGCTGCCAGCGGCCGGCCGGCAGCCCGGCCGCGATCGAGCCGGCCACCAGCGCGGCGGGAACGCCGGCCACGCCGGCGGCGGCCAGCACCGCGCCGGTGACCTTGCCGGCCGTCGACGTCCGGTCGTATCGCCCTTCGCCGGTGATCACCAGGCTGGCGCCGGCCAGCGCGGCGTCGAGGCCGGTGATCCGGCTGATCTCGGCGGCGCCAGGCACGATAACGGCACCCCAGGCGGCCGCGAAGCCGTAGCCGGTGCCGCCGGCCGCCCCGGCACCGGGCGCCGCCGGGTCGCCGCCCAGCTGACGGGCGAGCGCGGCGAGCCCGGCCTCCAGGGCGGTCACCTGGCGGGGGCCTGCGCCTTTCTGCGGGCCGAAGACGGCGGCGGCGCCGGTCGGCCCGAGCAGCGGCGCGGTGACATCGGTGAGGCAGGTCACCCCGCCGGGCGGCGTCGGCCGCAGCCCGCTGAGATCGGCCGATGCCAGGCTGGCGAGGGCGCCGCCGCCGGGCGGCAGCCGGTTCCCTGCCGCGTCGAGAAACCGCGCGCCAAGCGCGGTGAGAGCGCCGGTACCGCCGTCCGTCGAGGCAGAGCCGCCGAGGGCGAGGACGATCTGCGCCGCTCCCGCGTCCAGGGCGCGGCCGATCAGCTCGCCGGTGCCGGTCGTGTGCGCGCCGAGCGGATCCGGGCCGGCGAGCAGCGGCAGCCCGGAGGCGCGGGCGAGTTCGACGACCGCCGTCCGGCCGGGGAGCTCCAGCCAGCAGGCGGCGACCGCAGTGCGGCCGGGCCCGCTGACCGTGGCCTGACGCCACCGGACGGCCTGCCCGGCTGCGGCCCGCCCGGTTGCGGCGGCCTGCGCGGCGGCGAGCACGTCGAGCGTGCCCTCGCCGCCGTCCGCCAGCGGGATGCAGCTGAGCTCGTCGGCCGCGCGGGCAGCGCGCCACCCGCCGGCCAGCGCCGCGGCCGCCGCGGCCGCGCCGATGCTGCCCTTGAACGAGTCGGGCGCGACCACGATCCGCACTGGTCAGCCGCCCGGCTGCGGTCCCGCCTGGCCGCCTGAGCTAGCCGGCTGGCCGCCTGAGCTAGCCGGCTGGCCTGAGCTAGCCGGCTGGCCGTCCTGGGACGGCACGGGCAGCGCACGCGGCGGGAGTCCCAGCTTGGCGCGGATCGCCTGCTGCACGATCTCCCTGTCGGGCCGCGCGTCGACCGTCACGACGTACTCCTTGCGGCGGAAGATATCGAGCACCGGATTGGTCTTCTGGTGATAGTCCCGGAGCCGGACCGCAAGGGCTTCCTCGGTGTCGTCCTCCCTCGGGATGAGCTCGCCGCCGCAGACGTCGCACTGGCCGGCCACTGCCGGGCTGCTGGCCAGCAGGTTGTAGTCCATGCCGCAGCCCGAGCACAGCCGCCGGGCGAGCACCCGGCGGCGGACCTCGCTGTCGGGCATGTCCAGGTGGATTACCCCGTCGATGTCGTAGCTCTCCAGGAAGAATTCCGCCTGCCGCTCGTTCCGCGGGAAGCCGTCGATGATGAACCCGAAGTTCCAGTCGTGCTCGGCGAGCCGGGCCTTCACGACCCCTTCCACCAGGTCGTCACCGACCAGTTCGCCGGCCGCCATGGTCCGGCGGACCTGCGCGCCGAGCTTGGTGTGCTGCTGCACATTCAAGCGGAAGATCTCGCCGACGCTGATGTGCACGAGGTCGAGGTCTTCGCCGAGCATCGTGGCCTGGGTGCCCTTGCCGCTGCCCTGCACCCCCATGATGACGTATTTGCGCATGCCGCCACCTTGGCACGCGGCGGCCAGCTAGTCACCGCGAGGGCAGCACCCGGGCGGCGCTAGGACATCGCCAGGGCCTGGTCGCGTGCGGAAACGTCATCGCGCCGCGCGGTGTTCTCGGCCGCAGGACTGCTGAGTTCAAGCACGGCCGCCGCCAGGGTATTCAAGGGCCGGGCAGGGCGAACCGGCGCTCGCACGACCGGCGCAGGCCGGGGTCAAGCGAGGCGCGGATGAGCGGCCAGTCCTCCCGCAGCAGTCCCGCGTTGAGAAAGCGCGCCACGTCGTTGCGCCTGCCCTGGGTGAGCACCATGCCGTACATGCTGCGGCGCACCCGGTCATCGGAGAGATCGAATTCGCGCATTCCCGGCCAGGACAGGTGCCGCGGCAGCACGATGACGCCCCGGACGGGGCCGCGCAGCTCATCTAGCCGCTGCGGCAGCCGGCCAGCGTGCCTGCTCCGCCCGGTGAGTAGATCGGCAACCGACATGAGTCCGATTATGGCTGGCCAGGCGTTATCGCCCGGACAGTGACTCGCGGAATGTTGCGGACTACGCAGCGTGTCCGGGGGAAACCAGGTTGCCCGGCCGACCGCGCGGCCGGGATGATCGGGTCATGGACAGGCCGCGGGAGATCCTCGCGCACGGGCCGGTGATGCTGCGCCGGTGGCGAGCCGCCGACGCGGACGTGGTGTACCGCGCGGTGACTGAGTCGCTTGATCATCTGCGGCCATGGATGCCGTGGGCAGCGGACTACGACCTGGCCAGCGCCACCGGATTCGTCCGGCAGTGCGAGCTGGACTGGGAATCCGGGGCCGCGTTCAACTATGCGATCATCAGCGGCGATGACATCGCCGGGAGCTGCGGCCTGATGGCCAGGATCGGGCCGGGCGGGCTGGAGATCGGCTACTGGGTACATGGCGAGCGCACCGGCCGCGGCCTGGCCACCGCCGCGGCGGCCGCGCTGACGGCCGAGGCGTTCACGCTGCCCGGCATCGGCCGGGTGGAGATCGTGCACGACGCGGCAAATGTCGCCAGCGGCCGGATCCCGCGCAAGCTGGGTTTCACCGAGATAGGACGGCGGGCGGCCCCGCCGGACCGGCCGGGCGCTGGGGCTGACGTCATCG
>DATGVY010000227.1:0-5795 GCA_035299845.1 Streptosporangiaceae bacterium | reverse complement strand
GCGGGATCTGGATCAGGTGATCCATCAGCGCGATGCCCTCGAACCCGGCCTCCGCCGCCGCGGCGGCCACCGAGGCGAGCCACCCGCCCGGGTCGTCATCCCAGGGGAACCGGGAGATCTGCAGCACGAAGCCCAGCTGGGCGGGCTGCCGCCGCTGGTCCTCGCCGGCCTGGCCGGCGCCCGGGCTGTGCGCGGGCTCGACCCGGACGCCAGCGCCGGAGCCGTCCTGCTGGCCGGCGCCGGCGTGCAGCACCACATCCCAGCCCTCGACGGCGACCTCGCCGGTGACCGCGCGCATCCGCCGCAGCTGCGCGTCGAGCGCCGCGGCCGGCACGGGCTGATCGCGGGCCCGGTTGCGCCGGCGGCAGATGGCAGAGCTGGTGTCCAGCAGCACAGCGACGGCGGGCAGGCCGGCCTGCCGGGCGAGTTCCAGCTGGCCGCGCCGCCGTGCGGCGTCCTGGCCGAGCGTGTCGACCACGGTGGTCAGGCCACGGCGCAGGCGGGCGGCGACGATCTGGTCGAGCAGGGCGAACGCGTCGGCCGATGCCTCAAGATCGTGCTCGCCGCTGCCGACTACGCTCCGCAGCCGGTCGGCGGAGACCACCTCCTGGGCCCGGTACCGCTCCGCTGCCCAGACGGACTTGCCCGCGCCGGCCGGGCCGATCAGCACCACGAGCGCGGGATCGGGGATGGCGGCGCTCACCATGGCGGGCCGGGCGCTGGCGCCGCGCGCGTCGGCTGTCACGGCTGCCGGCCCGGATCCAGGCTGGGGCCGAGCAGCCCGCGCAGCCGCTTGCGGGCCCGCGCCGGTGGCCAGCCGTGCCGTCCGCGCAGATGGACGTATGGCCAGCAGACCGTGTTGAAAAGCAGGTCGGCGGCTTCCGCCGGGTCGTCGGCGATGGCGGCGACCGAGCGGTCGATGCGGCCGTCCTCGAACAGTCGGGTGAACGGCTCGTTAAAGTTGATTTTCGTGGCAGTGGCCCGGTGGAAGACCGTGTCGGAGGCCAGCAGCAGCGGCAGGTGGGCGTCGATGACATCGAAGAGGGCGCCGATGGCCAGGTCCAGCCGCTCGCGTGCCGTGCCGGTGCCGACGATCGCCGGCCACATCGCCTGCCGGTAGTCCTGGCCGAGCTGGCTCAGCAGCGAGGCGATCAGCGTCTCGCGGGATGCGCCCAGGCGCCAGGCGGTAACCCGGGACAGCCCGGCGGCCTCCGCCACTGCCTCGATGGTCAGTCCCTCCCAGCCGGCGTCCTGCAGGACGCGCGCCGCGGCGGCCAGCAGCCGCTCATCATGGACGGGCCCGCCGTCCGCCTGCGGCCCTGAGGACCCCGGTTGCCTGGCCGCCTGCGGCCCCGGCCCTGGCATGTCGCCCATCCGCCGATGGTAGCCGCTCCGCTCCGGCCGGGAAACAATGCCAGCGCGGTTGACGAAACATTGATGTTACATAATACTTAGCATGAAAGCACAGATCGAGACCGGTCAGGCCAGGAGGAACGGGCGTTGAACAGGTACCACCGGCGGCTCTGCCGCTCACCGGAGTGGGCGGCCTTCGTGGCGGACATCGTCGTGCCGCGCGTGCTCGACGGGGTGCCGCTGGGCGGCAATGTGCTCGAGCTCGGTCCCGGTTACGGCGCAAGCACCCGGCCGCTGGCCAGGCGCACGGCATCGCTGACGGCGCTGGAGTCCGACCCGGCCCTGGCTGACCGGCTGCGCGGTGAGCTCGGCCCGTCGGTAGCCGTGCTCGACGGCGACGCGACGCGCATGACCTTCGCCGCCGGGACGTTCAGCGCGGTTGTCTGCTTCACGATGCTGCACCACCTGCCGTCCAGCGCCGCCCAGGACCGGCTGTTCGCCGAGGCGGCCAGGGTGCTCGTGCCCGGCGGCGTCTTCGCTGGCACCGACAGCCAGCCGAGCTGGCGATTCCGCCTCATCCACCTGGCCGACACGTGTAACCCGGTGGACCCGGAGACGCTGGCCACTCGCCTGACCTCGGCCGGCTTCAGCCAGGCCACGATCGACACCAGCCACGGCGCCGTCAGTTTCGTCGCGCACGCGGCTGCCGGCTAGCCAGACCGCAAGGAGACTACGCCCATGACCAGCCAGCCAGGCTGCTACTACTGCGATAGGCAAAACAACGGGCAGGACCCGCCGCCCGGCGGCTGGCTGATCGAGAACGCTGACTGGCTGGTCGGCCACGGCCCGGCGCAGATGTGCCTGGCCGGGAGCCTGCGCATCGAGTCCAGGCGGCACTTCACCGATTTCGCCGAGATGACAGACCCGGAGGCGGCATCGTTCGGCCGGCTGCTCGCCACCCTGTACCGCGCCGCGCGGCCGGGGACGGGGGCGGAGCGCGTCCACCTGGTGTCGACGATGGACTTCCAGCCGCACTTCCACGCCTGGCTCTACCCGCGGGCCGCTGACGAGCCGCGTCGCGGCACCACGTTCCTGAACCAGGACATGTCCTGCACGCAGGCTGCCGCCGAGGCAGCCGCCGGCCGCATCCGCTCCTGCCTGGCCGGCGGTGCCCGATGACCGACTGCAACCGGCTGCGCGCCGCCATCAGCGGCCTGGTCAGCTTCGCTGCCAAGGAAGGTTAGCGTGGGGCCATGCCCGCGCAGCTTGAGGTCACGTCCAGGGTGCTGGTTGAAGCGGCACCTGAGCGGGTGTGGCAGGTCGCGATGGACTGGTCCCGGCAGCGCGAGTGGATGTGGGGGACGAAGGTCAGCGGCGGCACCGGCACCGGCGCCGAGGTGGTGGCCAGGACGGGCGTCGGCCCGGTCGGCTTCGCGGACACCATGGTGATCACCGAATGGAATCCGCCGATCCGGTGCGTCGTCCGGCACACGGGCCGGATCGTGCGCGGTCTCGGCATCTTCGAGGTGGCGCCCAGCGGTCAGCAGACCGAGTTCCGGTGGACCGAGCAGCTGCAGCTGCCCTGGCCGCTGGCCGGCCGTCTCGGGCGGCGGGCGGTGGCCACGCTGGCGCGCTGGGGCCTGGCCGCCTCGCTGCGCCGGCTCGCCCGGCTGGTCTGAACCGGCGGCCGCGGCCGAGCGTTCATCAGGTTGGGCTACCGCGGTCGCGCCATCGGGACGGGCGGCCACAGGAGGACCCATGCGGGACGCGCCTACCGCAGGCAAGACGCCGGCCCAGGCGGATTTCCGGCCACCCGCGGCTCAGCCGGATCCGGCCGCCGCGAACCCGGCCGGCCTGCTGCGCCGTGCCGCGCCGGGGGGCGGCCCCGGCCGGCTCGCCCGGATCCTGGCGAACGTGACCGGGGCGGCTGGCGCGGCCTTCTTCGCGCACGCCACCCTGCAGTTCTACCTGCGCACACATCAGATCATCGGGGCCGGCTTCTTCGCCGAGCAGCTCTGGTTCGTGATTGCCTTCCTGATCCGCCGGCCCCCGAAGGCGGCCAGCAGGCACCCGGGCGGCTGGCTGCTTGCCTTCGGCGGGACATTCGCCGGCGTGCTCTTCCGTCCCGTTGGCCTGCACCTGCAGTGGGGTATCGATGCTGGCCTCGGCCTCCAGGTTCTCGGTCTCGCCATCTGCGGGCTATCCCTGGCGGCGCTGGGCCGCTCGTTCGGATTCGTCCCGGCCGACCGGGGCCTGGCGGCCCGCGGCCCCTACTCCGTCGTCCGCCATCCGCTGTACGCGTCCTACGTCGTGCTGCAGGCCGGGTACCTGCTGCAGAGCATGGCGCTGTGGAACATCGCGGTCATGGTCGTGGCGACCGCCTGCAATATCGGCCGGATCCTGGCCGAGGAGCGGCTGCTGGGAGCGTCGGCCGCCTACGCCGCCTACCGGCAGCGGGTCCGCTGGAGGCTGCTGCCCGGCCTGTGGTAGCCGGGCGCGGAGCAGCCGTTCACTCAGCCGCCCCGGCTGCCGCCCCGGTCAGCACCGCCACCACGAGCCCGCCGAGCGAAGTGAGGTCATAGCCGCCTTCCTGGATCAGGACGGCAGGCCCGAGCCTGCCGAGGCGCTCCCCGGCGCCGCGGTACCCCGCGCTTGTCACCTGCAGCGGGCTCTCCGGATCGGCCGCGGCGGCGTCGAGCCCGAGCGAAACGACGGTCGCGTCGATGCCGCGGCGCCCGGCCTCGGCGCATAGCACGTCGAGTGCGGCCAGCCATCCGGCGTCGCCGGTTCCCGGGGCCAGCGGCAGGTTGCGGTTGGCTCCCTCGCCTGCGCCGCTGCCCCGCTCGGCTGCGTAGCCGGCATAATGCGGGAACCAGCCAGCGCCGGGATCGATGTGCAGGCTGCCGTAGTAGACGTCGGCGCGGTGGTAGAAAATCGCCTGCGTGCCGTTGCCGTGGTGCGCGTCGACGTCGATATGGCCACCCGCTGCGCTCCCGTCCGGCGCAGCGCCTCGGCCGCGACGGCCGCGTTGTTCAGGTAGCACCAGCCGCCGTAGGCGCCAGGGCCAGCATGATGGCCGGGCGGCCGGCACAGCGCATAGGCCGCCCTCGCGCCGACCGCCACCAGATCGGCCGCGGTCTGCGCCGCGTCGGCTGCCGCCCGGATCGCCTCCCGGCTGCCCGGCCCGACCAGGGTCATGGTGTCGTAGCAGAACCGCCCGACCCGGGCATGCGTCGCGGCAGGCGACCGCAGCGGCAGCCCGGCCAGCATCCCGGCGGTGGGGAACACGTACGGCAGCACCCGATCGCGCCCGTGCCCGGACACGTAGCCGCGGGCCTCCCACTCCGCCCACACGGTGCGCAGGTGCTCGATCAGCGCATCGTCGTGCACGGCCCTGAGCACCTCATCGTCGTGCGCGACGGCGGGCACGACTGCCGCTCCCGCCGTGCGCAGGGCGGCAAGGATGGCCTCGGCGCGCTCCGGCAGCTCGGTGCCCCGCTCGCGGACGCCCAGCCATACCTCGCCGCCCGGCTCGTGCCGCAGGCACTCCTCGCTCCAGACGACCGGGATGGTCAGGCCGGCTGCGGATGGCATCAGCGAACCGCCGGCCGGCCACGATCGCGCGGCTGAGGCATGATCGCTGGATGACGCGAACAGCTGACCTTGGCATCCGGATCGGCGTGCTGCCGTCCGGCCCGACCGCATCGATCGCCGACGTGCCAGGGACCGGCGTCGGTCACGCCACGGTATGGCGGCAGGAACCGGAGCCGCCGGCGGGCCGCGGAATCGCCAGGACCGGGGTGACCGTCCTGGATCCCGGCGGCAATCTCTTCCGCAGCCCGGTCCCGGCCGGCGGGGCAGTGCTGAACGGCGCCGGCGAATGCACCGGCTTCCTGGCCGCCGGCGAATGGGGGCTGGCCGAGACGCCGGTCTTCCTTACCTCCACCATGCAGGTCGGCCGGGTTTACGACGCAGCCTGCGAGCTGCTGATGGCCGAGGATCCTGGCATCGGCGCCGACGACGTGATCATCCCGATCGTCGCCGAGTGCGATGACAGTTACCTGTCCGATGCCCGGCGGATGCAGGTGAGTGCCGCTGACGTCAAGGCCGCGCTCGACGCGGCCCGCGCATCGGCCGGCGGCCCGGCGCCGGCCGAGGGAGCGGTCGGCTCGGGCACCGGGATGAGCTGCCTCGGCTTCAAGGGCGGGATCGGCACCGCGTCCAGGCTGACGCCATCCGGCCATACCGTCGGCGTGCTCGTGCTGTCCAACTTCGGTGACCAGGAGCGGCTCACCATCGCCGGGGTTCCTGTGGGCCGCCGCCTGCCGGCCGCCGATGAGGCGGCAACCCCGCCGTCGGCCGGCTCCTGCATCACGGTCGCGGTCACCGACGCGCCGCTGGACTCCGCCGCCTGCGTCAGGCTGGCCCGCCGGGCCGGGCTC
>DATGVY010000226.1:0-3234 GCA_035299845.1 Streptosporangiaceae bacterium | reverse complement strand
CCAGCTGCCGCCTGGCGTGCTCGTCCCCGGCAGCGGCGCGCTCGCCAAGCTCACCGACCTGGTCACTTCTTCTTGCCCAGGGTGATCTGAATCATTACGTCTCCTTTAGACCTGATGAGTCTCCGCTGGAGACGGCAGGCCGAGCCAGCGACGGCTATCGCGGCAGGGTGGACCGCCGCTCGGGGTGGGCGGCATAGACGTACTTCATCGCGGTCGTGGCGGAGATGCCGAATACGCGTATGAGGTGGACGGGGTCGGCGGTGTGCCCGGCCTCGTCGAGGATGCGGTCCTGGCGGAGCTTGGACGGGCTGAGCCCCAGCGGCCGGAAGACGCCGGTCATGACCATGCTGGAGATCGGCGGGAGGGTGCCCATGGCGGCGCTCTGCTGGCTGACCAGCAGGTGGGGGTTGGCGGTGCGGGGCCAGCGCCGGTGTCGTTCGCGGAGCCAGGCGATGGCGAGGGTGTGAGTGAGCTCGTCACGGTAGACGGTGTGCCGCCCGGGATCCCGGCGGACGAGCAGGCTCCCGCCCGGCAGGTCGAGGTCGCCCAGGAGGAGCCGGGGAGTCTCGCCCTTGCCGAGCCCGTGGATGGCGATCAGGGCGACGACGAGCCTGGCCACCGGGCCGTCGGCCCGGTCGGTCAGGCCGCGGAGCCGGTCGGTGGAGATCGGGACGGGAAGACGTACGACTGCCGGCATCGAGATCCCGCGGGTGGGGTCACGGAAGATGAGCCGTTCCTGCTTGAGCGCCTGGAACAGGCTGCGCAGCGCGCTGGCCAGATCCAGGCCGGGCCCCGGCCGCCGTTTGAGAACCTCGCGGGCGTCCTCTGCGGTGATCTCCCGAAGGCTCGTGATCCGGTCGGCCCAGAGGATCAGTACGGGGCTGAGGTAGCCGAGGTATTTCCGGATCGTCTCGAAGGACATCGGGCGATGCGCACGGCGGCCTTCACCCCGCAGGACCAGGACCCAGCGGCGCAGCTCGCCGGCGATCCCGGCGGGAAATTCCCGGAGACGCTGGTCGATGGCCTGCTGGTGGATGCCGGCCTGGCGTGCGGGGTCGGGGATGACCAGTTCGTGGTGCTGCAGGAAGTGCAGGACGTGCCGGGCGCTGGTGCCCGGCCGGCCGGCGGGCAGAGCCCAGATGTCGATCTCGCGGACCGGGGCATCTGCGCCGGTCCAGGCCAGGAGGATCCGCAGGCTGCGGGCGGCGATCCGGCGCACCTGCTCGTCCAGGCCGGCTGCCCGGACGTGCTCCCGGAATTCCTCCAGCAGGACTTCGGCTTCCGGGGTGAGCGACGGGAGCTGGTCCAGCGTTCCCCTGGCGAGGCAGCTCCAGTCGCGGTCCGCTTCGAACAGCGTGCACTGCGCGGGGTCGATCAGGTGTGATGAGATCGGCCGCGCCGGCGGCCGTGCTGCTACGGCCCTTGTCCGGGCCTTCTGGTCCGGAGCGACGTAGCCGAGGGTCCCCGTCCGCATCGCCAGGCGTGGCGCCAGTTCCCCGCCGAACCACAACTGTGTCCACGTCTGCGCCCTCGTCTGGGGTCCGTGCTGATCGACATGCAGACAGCAGGCGCGGCAGAATCCGTTGAGCAGGGGGATGTCCTCGCGCCCGCATCTGGAGCAGTCGCCGATCGGGTGCAGCACCGGCTGGTACTTCCAGACCGAGCATCCCGGACACAGCGTGCGGAAGCCCCAGCAGTCGCAGTGCTTGCAACTGCGCTGCGGCTTGGGCCGGACGACCGGCCGGGGACGGCGGCGCGGGCGGAGCATCCCGGCGCCGGTCAGGCCGGCCTGACGCAGCACGTCGGCGACGGCGTTGCGGGAACGGGGCAGGTCATCAAGGGTTTCCTCTGGGATGCGGTCGTCGCCGTCGGCTTCGCGGACGGCTAGGGCCAGCCGGAGCATGAGGCAGGTTGCCCGCCACCATGCTTTGCTGAGGCCGCGTTCGGCGGCGAAGGCGATCGCGGTTTCCCGGAGCCGGTCGTAGTCAGCGAGCTTGCGGTGCCTGATACGGCGAGCGTGGGTGTCGGTGAGCTGCCGGCGCGGGCGGAACAGCAGAAGCTGACCGCGGATGGCCGGCGGGCAGATCCGCAGGTCATCGACAGGTTCGGCGGAGGCAATGCGCAGCTGGCCGGGCAAGGACCGCGGCCGGGTGCGGTCGGGGGCCCGGCCCCGGATCGGTCTGTCCAGCGGCTGCGACGTGGGGAGACGATCGCCGGGCAGGATCAGCATGAGCTGCGAGGGTCGCCCGCCGACCGGGGCGGCGATCCACTCCGGGTCGTCCAGGCGGACAGTCAGCAGACACAGCCGGCAGAGCTCGTCGGTGTTGACGTGGCTGTCATGACCGCACCGCCGGCACGGCCCCAAGCCGGGATGCAGCCGCCGCCACGAGGAGCAGGCACCGCAGTCGGCGTACTGCGGTTTCTCGCCCCAGCCCAGGCAGACCCGGCACTGTCCGATGGGCCAGTAAGGCGGCATCTTCAGGTCGGCGGCAGCGAGCGCCGCGGCCCGCCCCGGCGCGGAGATGGCCGCACCGGCCCGCGCGGCTCGTCGCCGGCGCCGACCGCCCGCCTGGCCTGCTCCTGCTCGCCATCGGCGGCGGCGGGTGCCTCGGCCTCCAGCAGGTCGGCGACGGTGCAGCCCAGGGCGGCGCAGATCTTGTCGAGGTCATCGAGCCGGACCGAGATCGGCTTGCCGCTCCAGAGCGCCGCGACCTTGCTCAGCGACGGGGTGAACCCGGCCGCCTCGAACGCGGCCAGCAGGCCGCTGGGCCGCCAGATGTCGCGCTTGGCCGCGGCCCAGCGCAGGTTCCACTTCACCGCAGGTTCCCCTTGTCCATCTCAAGTCGCTGCACCGCCCGCCCGGCGGCGGCCAGGCTGGCCTTCTCCGGATCGGCGTGGGCGGTAGCCAGGTACGAAACCGTGGTCGTCGGCCGATCATGTCCGAGCATCTTCTGCACCTCCCACAGCGACATCCCGCGCTCGTAGTTGTGGGTCGCTGCAGCGTGTCGCAGCAGGTGGGGGTGCAGATGCTGGACCGGGCCGGTGAGGAACCGCTGGCCGGCGATCTTCAGCGAGCGGCGGAACGTCGACGGCGTCACCGTCATCCCCGGCGTCGCGACGTTCAATGCCGACACCGCCTTCGGGATCCGCTCGGACGGGAACAGCGGAGCGTTCGGATCGTCGGGGTCGTCGCAGAAGCCGCCGCGGATGTCCTCGATCCACCACCACAACAAG
>DATGVY010000225.1:0-12106 GCA_035299845.1 Streptosporangiaceae bacterium | reverse complement strand
CAGCCGGTCGGCGACGTAGCGAGCACTGGCGATGTCGTGGGTGATGTACAGGATCGACACGCCCTGGGAGTCGCGCAGGCCGGCCATCAGGTTGAGCAGCCCGATCCGGATGGAGACGTCCAGCATGGAGACGGGCTCGTCGGCCAGGATCAGCTTCGGCCGCATCGCCAGCGCCTGCGCGAACCCCACCCGCTGCCGCTGCCCGCCGCTCAGCTCGTGCGGGAAGCGCTGCAGCACGTCGGCGGCCGGGGTCAGGCCGACCGCCTCGAAAACGCGCTCCGCCTCCTCAGCTCGCTGCGGGCTGCCCAGCTCGGGCCGGTGCAGCTTGAGGCTGCGCATTACCCCGTGCGAAACCCGGAATACCGGGTTGATCGAGGCGAACGGGTCCTGGAAGACCATCGGCACGTCGCTCCGGTAACGCAGCAGGTCGGCACGGGAGCGGAAGCTTGACAGCGGCCTGCCCTGGTAGTGGATCTCGCCGCTGGTCGGCTTGTAGAGCCGGGCGAGCAGCCGGGCGAGCGTGCTCTTGCCGCTGCCGCTCTCCCCGGCGAGGGCGACGATCTGCCGTTCGCCGATGGAGAAGCTGACCTCGTCGACGGCGTGCAGGGTCCGCCGGGACAGCGCGCCGCCAATCTTGAAGTGCTTGGTCAAGTGCTCGGTCCGCAGCAGCGGCGCCGCCGGTTGCTGGCCGTCAGCCAGCGCCGCCGGGTCAGTCACGGCCGGCACCGCCCTCGGCGTGCAGGAAGCAGCGGACCAGCGTGCCGTCCACGCGGTACAGCTCGGGGTACTCCTCCGTGCACCGGGCCATAACCTTCGGGCAGCGCGCCGCGAACCGGCAGCCGACCGGGATCCTGGCGAGATCCGGCGGGCTGCCCGGGATGCCGGTCAGCGGCACCCGCGGGCCCCTGATCGACGGGAACGCGTCAAGCAGGCCGATGCTGTACGGGTGCAGCGGTGAGTCGAACACCCGGCGGGTCGCGCCGAGCTCGGCCACCTGGCCTGCATACATGACCATCAGCCGGTCAGAGAAGTGGCTGACCAGTGACATGTCGTGGGTGACGAAGATGACGGCGAAGCCCAGCTCCTCCTGCAGCTCCTTGATCTGGACCATCAGCGAGCGCTGCGCCACGACGTCCAGCGCGGAGGTGGGCTCGTCCATGATCACAAGCTCGGGAGTGAACAGCATGGCCATCGCGATCATGGAGCGCTGCCGCATCCCCCCGGACAGCTGGTGCGGGTAGCTCTTCAGGTGCAACGGGTCGATGCCGACCATGCGCAGCACTTCGGCGGACCGGCCGGCGATCTCCGCCTTGCCGGTCACGCCGTGCGCCCGCATGGCGTCGGAGAACTGGGCCCCGATGGACTTGACCGGGTTGAGCGCGTTCATCGCGCTCTGCATGACGACCGACAGGTCCTTCCACCGGACCATGGCCAGCTGCTTGTCGGTGAGTCCCACCATGTCGCGGCCCTTGAAGATGACACTGCCGCCGGTGATCGCGGCCGGTGGCATCAGGAGCTTGGCGATGGCGAACAGCAGCGTGGACTTGCCGCAGCCGGATTCCCCCACGATGCCGATGAACTCGCCCGGGTCCAGGTCGAAGCTGACCTGGTCCACCGCGAGCACGGTTCCGCGGTCCATGGCGTACTCGACCGACAGGTCGCGGACCTGCAGCACGGCGCCAGCGGAATGGCCGGGTACCGCGGGGAAGAGGACGCCGTTACCCGGGGCGCTTGACACGGTTCCCCCGCATGCTCCGGACCGGCCGCAAGGCCGGGTTGCCGATCTCGTCGAACGCATAGTTGAGCAGCGCGAACGCCGCGCCAAGGGAGACGATGCACAGACCAGGCACGATGATCCACAAGGGCGCGACCTGGAATGCCTCGTTGTTCTGCGCCCAGTACAGCATCGTTCCCCAGCTGGTCACGCTCGGGTCGCCGAGCCCGATGAACTGCAGGCTGGAGGAGAACAGCACCGCATACAGGGCGTTGGTCAGGAAGCTGGCCACGATCAGTGACGTCATCGTGGGGATGATCTCCACGACGATGATGTAGAGCGAGCGCTCCCCGCGCACCCGCGCCGCCTCGAGGAAGTCCCGGTTGCGCAGGGACAGCGCCTGGGCGCGAAGCTGCCGCGCCGTGTAGGACCATCCGGTCGCGGTGATGACCGCGATCATCACCAGAGTGCCCGCGCCGTGCAGGTAGCTGCCGATCACGATGAGCAGCGGGAACAGCGGGATGACGAGCAGCACGTCGGTAATGACGCTGAGCCCTCCGTCCCAGACCCCGCCGAGGTAGGCGGAGGCGACGCCGATCAGCATCGCGATGACCGTGGCGCCGACCCCGACCCCGAACGCGATCAGGAGCACCGGCCGGGCTCCCCACACCACCTGGGCGAACATGTCCTGGCCGAGAGCCGTGGTGCCCAGCAGGTGATGCAGGGACAGGCCCATGAACCGACGGTAGGTCTCGGCGTTCGGGTCATCGTGCGCGATGACCCCAGGGAACAGCCCGACCAGGATGAAGAACACCAGCAGCACCATGCCGGCGGTTGCCTTGCGGTTGGACGTAATGGCCCGGGCCATCCGGCGCAGCGCCCGGGCGCCGGCTATCCCGCCTCGGCCCGCCAGCGGCAACCCGGTCGGCAGGCCGCCCGCCCCTGGAATGACCAGGGGGGTCAGCTGGCCGGGCTCGGTGCCGCTGCCTGGCTCGCCGGGCCCGCGGGGTGCTCGGAGCATCGCCATCGCTACTTCGCCCCCCTGGTCCTCGGGTCGAGCACAGCGGTCGCGATGTCCGAGAGCAGGATCGCCACCAGCACGGCCACTGAGATCAGCAGGAACAGGGCCTGCATCAGGGGGTAGTCCAGGTTGTTGACGGCCTGCAGCAGCATGTAGCCGACGCCCTGGTAGTTGAAGACCACCTCGATCAGGATCGCGCCGCCGACCACGAATCCCAGCGACATGGCGAAGCCGGTGAGGTTGGGCAGGATCGCGTTCCGCGCTGCGTAGTCGAGCATTATGCGGTACCCGGGCAGGCCCTTGGCGCGGGCCATGCGCACGTAGTCCTCCGCCAGCGTGGTGATCATGGTATTGCGCATGGTGAGGATCCAGGTGCCGATGGTGGTGATCAGCAGCGTGAAGGCGGGCAGGATGGCGTGCTCAGCGACGTTGCCGATGAACGACGGCGTGAACCCCGGCGTCAGCGTGTAGTTGTAGCTGAAGAAGTACGGCAGCCACTTCAGCTTCACGCCGAACACCAGGATCAGCACGAGGCCGAGCCAGAAGTAGGGAATCACCGTCATGATCACGAACAGCGGCGGCATGATGCTGTCCAGCCGCCCGCCGCGCCGCCAGGCGGCCACAATGCCGATGCCGGTACCCAGCACGAAGGCCAAGACCGTGGTGACTCCGACCAGGCCGAGCGTCCACGGGATCGCGTCGAGCACGATACGCCCGACCGATGCCCCGGGCTGGGTGGTCAGCGAGGACCCGAACTTGAAAGTCGCGACATTGCCCAGGTAGCTGAAGTACTGCGACACCAGGCTCTGGTGCGAGCCGACGCCGAACTGCGCCTCGAGCACCTTGACCGCCTGGGGACTGATCCCGCCCCTGAACTTCCCGATCACCGCCAGGGCCGGGTTGCCCGGCATCATCCGCGGCAGCAGGAAGTTGAGCGTGAGCGCCACCCACAGGGTCAGCACGAAGAAGCCCAGGCGGCGCAGCACGAACCTCATGCTCTCCTCCTGATGCTCATCGCTTGTTCTCCCAACGCTCGCTCATGCGGGACGGGCCCGCAAGAGGCCGGCCAGCCGGGCGCTCCGGCGGCGTCTGCCCGTGCAACCGGGTGTTCCGTGCAGCCGGGTGTTCCGTCCGGCGGCCGCTCGGGCCCCCCGCGCGTGCGGGGTGCCCCAACGGCGGTTCCCGTTCGCCGCTACTTCTTCGGCACCAGGCGCAGCATCACCTGGGCCCAGTCCGGGTAGTTGTACGCGGCCGGCTGCGCGTACGGGTTGCCCGGGGTAGGCCAGCCGCTGAAGCTGCCCGTGTCGTACTGGAACCAGTCGACCGACTCGGTGATCGGGATGACCGGCACTTGCCTGAGCATGACCGCCTGCAGCTGGTTCACGATCGAATGCTGCGTGGCCACATTCGTCGTCGCCGGGTACTCGTTGATCAGCTTGTCGACCGCCGGGTTGCTGTACCGCTCGAAGTTGGACCCGGCGGCGGTGCCGATCGCTGCTGAGTTGGGCCCGTAGAGCCACTGCCGCAGCTCGAAGTACGGACCCGGCCCGCCGGTTTCGCTGCCGTAGCCGAGCTGGTACTTGCCGGCGTAGAGGTCGCTCTGGTAGGTGGTCGCGGCCAGATTCTGCGGCGTTACCTGGATCCCGACTGCCTTGAGGCTCTGCTGGATGGTCTGCACCGCTGCCACCCAGTCGGAGAACCCGCCGTTGTTGATGATGGTGAAGGACAGCTTCTGCCCGCCCTTGGCGAAGATGCCGTCAGAGCCGCGCTTGAAGCCGGCCTTCGCCAGGATGGAGATGGCCTTCTGCGGGTTGTAGGCGTAGTTGTTGCCGAACGAGGCGGCCTGGGAGGTGTCCAGCCAGCTGGAGAACGTCGGGGTGACGATCCCGGCCTGGTTCGAGGCCGGCTCATAGCCGTACTCGCCGATGGTCGACGCCTTCTGCCGGTTGATCGCGTAGGCCATCGCCTGCCGCACTGCGACGTTCTTCAGGATCGGGTTGGTCAGGTTGATGAACAGGCTCACGTTAGCGACCGGCGGGAACCAGTAGTGGTAATTCGGGCTCTTCGACAGATAGAACTGCTTGATGCTGGGGATGAACTGGCTGCCCCACTGGGCCTGGCCGCTGGCCAGGAAGGTGTTGGCCGTGTCGTTGGTCAGGAATGACGGGTAGTTGACCGTGCCGACCTTCGGCAGGCCCGGCTGCCAGTAGTGCGGGTTAGCCGTGTACTTGATGTTCTGCGGGGTGCAGGTCTTGCTGCTCACCGTGAAGGCGCCCGTGCCGACCGGGTTATGGTCCGTGTAGGTCACCGGGTTGGCGACCTTCGACCAGACCTTCTGGGACACGATCCCGACCTGGTCAGCGATGAAGTAGAAGTACGTCACGGCCGGGGCCTTGAATGTCATGACCACCTGGTTCGAGCCCTGCTGGGTGACGCTCGACAGCACCGACCAGACGGAGTTGATGTCCAGGGTCTTGTTCGCCTTCAGCAGGTTGAAGGTGTAGACCACGTCGGCGGCCGTCATCGGCGTGCCGTTGGAGAACTTGACCCCTTTGCGGATGGTGAAGGTCAGCGTCTTGTTGCCATTGCCCCAGGCCCAGCTGGTAGCCAGCCACGGGGTCGCCTTGGCGTTCTGCAGCGTGTTGACGAACACCAGCGGCTCGTAGATGTTCCCGAGCGAGAAGGCGATGTAGGACAGGTTGAACGGGTTGAAGTCACAGGTCCAGGTCCCGCCACTTTCGTTGTCGATGGTCAGCACGCCGCTGGCGGCTGACGCCTTCCCCGGCGTGCTGGCTGGCGTGCTGGTGCCGCAAGCGGCTGCCAGCAGGACGGATGCGATGACGACCCCGATCAGCTTTAGGCGTCTCATTGCCGTAGCCCTTCGATGAAAGTTTCCGCGCATCGGGTGGCGGGGCGGGACTGCCCCGCCGGGTGCGCAGGTACCAAACGGTGCCGGCCGATGGGACATCGGCCCGGGGACATGCAGCGTAACTGTCATGCCGTGCTGTCCAGGGTGACTATGACCTGGCTCGTATTTTCTTGATCCATCTGGTCGGCCGTCCTGAGGCCGTCCCCGTCTCGGCGGCCGAAGGTCGGGGCGCCGCCCGCTGCGGCGGCGTCGACCGCCAGCGCCACGGCGCCGAGCAGGGGAGCGTCGAACGGGAAGCGCGCGACGACAAGTTCGGGCGGGAACGGGACGCCGGCCTGCAGCGCGTGTTCCAGGTACGGCCTGAGCCGCTCCCACGATCGCACCATGCCGCCGCCGACCGATATCCGCACCGGGTTGATGCAGATCGCGAGATTGACAAGGTGGAACGCCAGCTCGGTGACGAAGCTGGCCAGCAGGTCGTCAAGCCCGGGATCGTCCGGGCCAGCCGCGAAGATGTCGGCGGCAGTCATCGGCCGGGCGGGCGGATTCGCGGGTCCGCCGAGCCCTGGGCCGCCCAGCCCTGGGCCGCCGAGCCCTGGGCCGCCGAGCCCGGGGCCGCCGAGCCCGGGGCCGCCGAACCCTGGGCCGCCGAGCCCGGGGCCGCCTGCCTGTCGGGCCAGCCCCAGCCCGCTGACCATGCCCTCGAGGGGTACCCGCTGGTCCAGCGCGCGGCCTACGTCGGAAACGGCCCGGAGGTTGTACCCGATCTCGCCTGCTGCGCCGTTGCCGCCGCCGACGACCTGGCCGCCGATGACGATGGCGGCGGCGAGTCCGGTGCCCAGATTGAGATACACGCCAGGATCGCAGCCGTTCAGCGTGCCCCACTGCAGCTCGGCCGCCGCCGCCGCCTTGGCGTCAGTGGCCATCCGGACCTCCGCGCCTTCGAACGCCGAGCGCAGCTCGCGGCCGAGGGCGATTGACTCCCAGCCGTCGATGGCGGGGGCTAGTTCTACCCGGTCTTCGAAGGGGATGCCGAAGGTGGCCGCTCCGACGGCGGCGAGCTCCTTGCTCGGCGCGGCGGTGGCCAGCAGGTCACGGGCGGCCCGAATGCCCCGCTCGAAGATCGCGTGCGCGCCGTCGTCGCTGACCGGCCCCGGCGCACCGGGCGTGGCGCCGGTGCTGACGGTGGCCGACGCCAGCCGGTTACCCATCAGGTCGCAGACGGCGATGGCGATCTTCGTGCCACCGAAGTCAAACCCGAGTACGACGGGGGAGTTTCCCACGATGACCTGCCAGTTCCGCAAGAACGTCCCAGCGAGCTATCGCCCGAGCATCACGTAAGATAGTTAGGACAGTATCCTAACTATCATGGAAGCAACAGTGCCGTGGCCGAACTGTGACCGGCGCGCCAGTTGCCAGCCTGGAGCCCGCGGCGGCCCGGGCCGCCGCGGCAACTGCGGGCGACCGCGCCTGGCCGGGCGGCGTCCTACGGCACCCTACCGTCCGGGTGGCGCGGGCGATGCGGCTGGCGCGGCTGACGCGGGTGACGCGGCTGACGCGGGTGATGCGGCTGACGCGGGTGATGCGGGTGATACGGCTGACGCGGGTGATGCGGCTCGGGCGGGTGGTACCGCAGCAGCCCGGCTGCCTTGTCGGCGGCAACGAGGCGCTGCTAGCTTAACGGTCGCCGACAGCGCTGGAGGGTCACTCGGTTGGACATGATTTCGTTCGGCTCGGTGTTCCTGGAGCTTGTCTTCGGGCATGTGCCCGAGCTGCCCCGGCCTGGCGAGGAAGTCTTCACCGACGACTTCGCGATGTCCTGCGGCGGCGCAGTGACGAGCGCCAGCGCGGCCGCACGGGCCGGCGTGCGGGCCGGCCTGTGCACATTCCTTGGCGACGACCTCGGCTCACGCGCCGTGCTTGAGTATTGCGCCAAGGTGGGCGTCGAGCTGTCGCCTTCTGTGCGGGTGCGGGGCAAGTCCGCCGGGATCTCGGTCGTGCTGAACTTCGAGGGCGACCGGGCCTTTGTCACGCACATCCCGCCCCGCCCGGCCGGCGAGCGGCCGCGGATCGACCGCTGGCGCGAAGTGCTGCGCCGGGAGCGACCCGGCTGGTGCTACCTGCATGCCGGCCAGGGGGTGCCAGCCTTCCTGCGCGATGCCAGGGAGCAGGGTGCCAAGGTCGTGCTCGACGTCTCGCTTGGCGACGAGCGGCACCGCGACACCGTCATCGAGTGCGTCCGGCTGGCCGATGTCTTCGTCCCGAACGAAGAGGAGTTGCTGCGCCTGACCGGTGAGCGCACCATCGGGCGGGCAATCGCGGTCGCGGGCGCGTGGGGCACGCCCCTGGTAGTGAAGCGCGGCGCGGCAGGCGCCCTGGTCGCGGGCGCGGACGGGACAACCGAAGTCACGGCGGGCGTCCGGCGGGTGCAGGTCAGGGATCTGACCGGGGCAGGAGACGCCTTTGCCGGGGCGATGATCGCCGCGCTGCTGCACGGGGCTCCGCTCACCGAGGCGGTCGTGGCGGCGAACGCGGCGGGCTCCGAGGCTGTCGGCCGGCTGGGCGCGACCGGTGAGGCTGAGCTGACGGGCATCGGCCTGGCAGGCCTGACGCAGGGCTGGATGTTCCGGGAAGAGATGGTCGCGCCGGCGGCGAAGAAGGCGGCAGCCATGGACCAGGACTCATGAAACTGGCGATCCTCGGCGGCGGCGGCGTCCGGATGCCCGCGTTCGTCCGGGCAGTCCTGGCCAGCCGGGCCGGCACCTTTGACGAGATCTGCCTCTTCGAGCCGGACAGCAGGCGCCGGGACACCATCTGCAGGCTCGCCGCCGAGCTCGCGGTCGCGCTCGGCCACCCCGACGTGGTCAGGATCTCGCCGGACGCCGCCGAGGCGTTCACCGGAGCGGACTATGTGTTCTCCGCGATCCGCGTCGGCGGCGACCGCGGGCGCGTCATCGACGAGGAGGTCGCGCTCCGGCGCGGCATAGTGGGCCAGGAAACGACCGGGCCTGGCGGGTGCGCGATGGCGCTGCGCACGATCCCGGTTGTGCTGTCTTACTGCGAGCTGCTCAGCCGCTGCTCGCCGAACGCTGTCCTGATCAACTTCACCAACCCGGCCGGCCTGATCACTCAGGCGATCTCCGCGCAGCGGAAGGTGCGGGCGATCGGGGTTTGCGATACTCCTGGCGGCACGGTCGAGCACCTGGCCGCCTTCCTGGGGGAGGAGAGCGGCGGCGTCTCGGGCTGCTATGCCGGGCTGAACCATCTCGGCTGGGTCTGCTCGCTCCCGGCCGGCGGCAGCGAGCGCATCGGGGAGCTGCTAGCGAGATTTGAGGAGCTGCAGCGCTTCGATCATCGCTTCGCGGCGTTCGACCCCGCACTCGTGCGCAGGGTCGGCGCGATACCCACGGAGTACGTCTACTACTTCTACGACTCCAGGCGCTACCTCGACGGCGTCGCCCGGGCAGGCGTCAGCAGGGGCCAGGACGTGCTGCGGCTGAGCGAGGAACTGCTCGCCGGTCTGGCCAGTGCATTCGCCGACGGCGGCGTGCATGCCGCCTGGTCGGTCTACGACAAGCTGATGGGCGTGCGCCGCGACACCTACATGCGGACCGACATGCAGGGCGACAGCGGGCAGGACGAGGCGCGAACCCGGCGCGAGGCTGCTGGCGCTGCTGACATCGAAGCAGCGCTCGCCGGCGGCTACGAGGGGCTGGCGCTGCGGGTTATCGACGGGCTGGCCGGGCGCGGCGGGCGCGATGTGATCGTTAACACCCGCAACGAGGCCAGCATGAGCTTCCTCGATCCGGACGACATCGTGGAGGTTCCCGCCCGCGTCGGCACTGACGGCCTGAGGCCGCTGGCGGTACCGGAACTCCCGCGATCGGCGCGGGCGCTGGTCACGCAGGTGAAGGAGTATGAGCGCGGCGTCGTCGAGGCCGCGATGACCGGTGATGCCGGCCTGGCCAGCGTGGCGCTGTCCCAGCACCCGCTGGTCCCCGGCATCTCCGCGGCCAGGGAGCTGATCAGCGAGTACCAGGAGCGCCACGGCCGGCATCTGGCCTACCTCCGGTAGGGGGTGCCGCGGGCCGGTGCCTGGCCTAGCCTGACTTTCCGACGATCTTGAGGTCTGCGGGGCATTCTTGCTGGTCAGGCAGGGTGCGGTGGCCTGCCTGGGCGTGTGACCTAACTCCGGGGTGCCCACCTGCCCAGTTCGAAGATCTCGTAGAGCTTCTGCTGGTCGCCGGTGAGCTCGGTGGTCATGCGCCGGGCCTTGGGGCGTCCGCCGGCGGAGGGGTAGATCAGGACGGTTTCTTCGATGGCGGCGAGTTGCCCGAGCAGTTCGCGGACTGACAGGTGCAGGCCGGCGCGTTCGGCTTCGCGGCGCATCAGGTGGGCTATCTGCAGGGCGAGCACGCAGGTGAACACGTGCACGCGGATGTTGTGCCCGGTCCAGTGGAACATCGGGGAGAACGACACCACGCGGGGGTCTTTGAGCTGTCGGAAGGAGAACTCGGCCTCGGACTGAGACCGGTAGCCGGCGACCACTTCGGTGACGGGCCAGTCGTCATGGTCGGTGATCAGCACGTGCTTGCCGGACAGCTCCTCTTCCAGGGCGGCGCGGGCGGCCTCGTCGATGCCCCAGGCAAGGCGCAGGTCGCGGGGTTCCTCGCCCGCGAGCTGCAGGTGATCACCCGCCGCACCCAGGGTTTCCTGGTGATCGCCTTGATCTCGGCCTCCACCTTGCCGCGGGGCAGTTCCTCGTGGCCGCCGTCAATCCGGCCTGCAGCGCCGACAGCACGGCGCTATTAGCAGATGCGGCGCCCTCCCGGCAGGCTGATTAACTGAGGTGGGGTTCTGACGATATGTAGGCAGCTAGGATGCCTTCGCTGCGGCATCGAGACTGTACGCCGCTCTTCCATGTCGGGATTCCGCCGCCAGCGTTAGCCACAATTGCTGGCCGGGAGGCATACATGCGAGACGATCAGTTCAGCCAGTCGCTTGAGATGCTCGAT
Source organism: Streptosporangiaceae bacterium (assembly GCA_035299845.1). Taxonomy (GTDB): domain Bacteria; phylum Actinomycetota; class Actinomycetes; order Streptosporangiales; family Streptosporangiaceae; genus Palsa-506. The sequence goes on along the minus strand of DATGVY010000225.1, from coordinate 1,487 downwards.
AACGGCTGTCTTCCTGATTCGGCAGTCGATGCCGAGGACGTGCTGTTGATGTTGGCTCAGCACTACGCGTATGTCTTTCCCAGTGATTCCACGCTGGCAATGCTCGCCGGGCTAGGACCACTAGTTGAGATCGGCGCCGGCACGGGATACTGGGCACACAGGCTGCGCTCGATCGGCGTGGATATTGTCGCCTTCGACCAGGCGCCCCTCGACGGGGAGCGTACCAACAGGTACCACTCGCGTACCCGGCCATGGACCCACGTCGAGCAGGGCGATCAGACCGTGTTGTCCGGTTACGCTGACCGTGGCCTGTTTCTGTGCTGGCCGCCATTGTTCTCGTCGCTGGGTGACTGCCTGACGTACTACTGCGGGGACACCGTCGCATACATCGGGGACGGAGGTTATCGCACCGCCAGGCTGGACCGCCTGCACGAAGCCTTCACGAAGGTTGCCACGGCGCCTGTCAGGGCACTCGATCCCTACCCTGGGGTCCGGCCCCAGCTCACGATCTGGAAACGAACGCCAGGATGAATGTGATCAATTCAGTGGGGCCGCGACCAGCTGAATGAACTCGGCCAGCGTCGGTGCCTCGTACAACCTGGTAACGTCGGCGTGGATGCCTGCCGCCCGCAGCCTGACGATGGCCTGCATCGCGCTCAGTGAATCTCCGCACGCACTGAAGAAGTTCGCTGCCCCGGACAGGCCTGACATGCCCAGAACCGCCTCCCAGAGACCCCTGACCAGCGCAGCATCAGATTCCTCACTGGAGACGCTGCCCGCCTCGGCACCATCAACGATGCCAGTTATCGGCGTCCCTTCCGCTGATTCAGCGGCAGCGCGAGAGCAGCCCGATCTACTTTGCCGTTGGCCGTCAGTGGAATGCTGTCCACGACCACGATTCCCGCCGACCACCTTGAGCTATATATGCGGCAGCCCTGGATCGGATACAGCGGCACTTTGTACTAAACGGGCAAGGTTGACCCGACCAAGCTCTTCATCGCGGCATGCCAAGGCTACGTCGGCGGGCATCACGACCTCAACGTCGTTCGTCTTCGCGCTGCGCGCTGTGGGCGCTCCACGTTGACCTCGCTCCTGCGCCGACGTTCACTGGCAGCTATCCGGGATAGGACCCAGTACCCCCTAGCCCACTTGCCATCTCATGATCGACAAAATGTTGTCTATGCGGCGGCAGCTGCGATACCGAGGTCGTGAAACAGGTCCTGCATGCCGATGCGCAGGCTCTCGTAACGGCGGTCGACGCCGGTCCAGATTTTTGGTTTGCGGCCCATGCGCGGGCTGCGGACCCCGGCGAGGATGGGGCCGATGACGTGGTCGTGCAGGGCGAGGAGGGCGGCGATGGTGCGGGCCGCCTCGGGCGGGATGTGGTAGCGCCGCGAGCGGCCGGGTTTGTCGGCGAGGCCTTTGCCGCGCAGCTTGCGCAGGTCGTGCGGCAACACGGTGTCGGTACTCGTCTCCTGCCGGGGACG
>DATGVY010000224.1:0-12358 GCA_035299845.1 Streptosporangiaceae bacterium | reverse complement strand
AGCCTGCCGACGCCGCCGACGCAGCCGCGCAGCCGGGATTCGCGGCCGGCCAGCTCAGCAGCTGGCCGTGGTCGCCTGATTCCCCGGTCACCGACGCGTTCCCCGCCGTCAGCAGCGGCGAAAACGCCGGGTGGAGCACCTCGCCGGCGGAAACTGCCAGGCGGCATGATTCTCAGGGCGCAGGTCAGGCAGGGCTCACGGACGAGATGCGCACTGGCCCGGCTGCTGGCGCGGACCCTGGCGGCCAGGGCGCCGACGTGAGCCGGGAGCCGGCCGGGCCGGCCGGCCCGGACCATCGTGGCCCGGCCACGAGCGCGGACCGGGAGCCGGCCGGGCCGGCCGGCCGGCGCAACGCCAGGCGACGCTGGCCAGTCATGGCCGTCGGAGCGTTCGGCGTCTTCGTCTTCGCACTCGGCGGCATCACCGCGTTCGAGGTGGCTGCAGGAAAGCCGCTCGATGCGCTCATCTGGGGCCGGAACAGCGGGGGAACGACGGTCGGTGACATCACCAGAGTTCAGCGCGCCGAGCCGGCCCTCCGGACGAGGCCGCACCGGGCAGCCCCGTCCCCGGCGCACCGGACGACCGGGCAGCCCACGCCTACTCCCTCGCCATCGTCGCCCACGCCCACGGCTACCCGATCGCCGTCGCCGTCGCCGTCACCGGCCCGGTCCTCGCCCGCCGCGGCGACCCCGAGTCCCAGCGGTTCCGCGTGAGCGGCCTGGCAGCCTGACGCCGCCGCCAGCCAGCGTGTCCGGTGCCCGATCTGGGCTGCGCAGCCCACGTCATAGGCTTGGCTCAACGCGACCTCCCGGCGGAGCGGAGTACGACGAGTGGACGATGACGGCAATGTGGGCACTGGCCCGGGCGTCATCACCCCGGATGGCTGCGCGGTTGAGTTCTACGCGCTGCTGCCGTCCATGGGGGAGCCAGAGATCATCCATGCGGCCGGGCCGCCCGGCGCGTCGATTCTGGAGCTGGGCTGCGGCACCGGCCGGCTCCTCCGGCCGCTGGCTGAACTCGGCCACCCGGTGCTCGGCGTGGATGAGTCCCCGGCCATGCTCGCCCGGATCCCTGACTTGCCCACGGTCCTCTCCAAGATCGAGACGCTGCGGCTGGACCGTACGTTCGGCGTGGTCCTGCTGGCCAGCACGATGATCCACGCGAGTCCCGCGCTGCGGCGCGCGTTCCTGTCCGCATGCCGCAGGCACGTCGATCCTGACGGCCTCGTCGTCATCCAGCAGCACGCGCCCAGCTGGTTCGATACCGTGCAGCCCGGCGAGCTAGCGGTCGATGGCATCCGGCGCATCATCCGGTCCGCAGAGCAGGCGGGCCCGCGGCTCAAGGTCGTGGTCGAATACCAAGTCGGCGACCAGGTCTGGACGCATGCGTTCGGTCCCTTCCGGATTGGCGAAGACGAACTCACGGCCGACCTTGCCTCGGCGGGCCTGGTGTTCGGCCGCTGGCTCACCGATGACCGTGCCTGGTTCACCGCCTGCCCGTCGAGGACCTGAGACGCTCACGACGGGAGAGACGGGAATGGCGAGTATCTGCGTTACCGGAGCAAGCGGCAAGGCGGGCCGGGCCGTGGTGGCCGACCTGATGGAACACGGCCACTGGGTCATGGCCACCGACCTGGTGGCGCCGGCCGGAGACCTCGGCGTGCCGGTGCTGCGAGCCGATCTTACCGACTACGGCCAGGCCGTGGAGGCGCTGCAGGGCGCGAATGCCGTCATCCACCTGGCCAACATCCCGGCACCGGGCATCCGCACCCCGGCGGTGACGTTCGGCATGAACGTCACCATGAACTTCAACGTGTTCATGGCCGCGGCCCAGCTGAAGCTTGACCGGGTGGTCTGGGCATCCAGCGAGACCACGCTCGGCCTGCCGTTCGACGAGCCGCCGCGCTACGCCCCGGTGGACGAGGACCACTATCCGTTGCCCACGACCACCTACGCACTGTCCAAGGTGGCCAGCGAGACGACCGCCGGGCACATCGCGCAGTGGTCAGGCATCCCGTTCATCGCGCTCCGCTTCTCGAACATCCTCGGGCCGCGTGACTACGAGCATTTCCCGTCGTACTGGCCCGATCCGCAGCTGCGGAAATGGAACCTGTGGGGCTACATCGACGAGCGTGACGCCGCCGCGGCGTGCAGGCTCGCGCTTGACGCGCCGGTCGAGGGCAGCGCCAGCTTCATCATCGCCGCCGCGGACACCGTGATGACCCGGCCGTCGGCCGACCTGATGCGCGAGGTCTTCCCCGGCGTGACACTGAACCGCGAGGCGCTGGCCGGCCAGGTCCACGGGACTGGCACTCTGCTGTCCATCAACCGGGCCAGGAAGGTACTTGGCTTCACCCCAGGCCACTCCTGGCGCGATCACGTCAGCGACTAGACGCCGCGCTGCCCGGGCGGCACGGGCCGGCCCGGCGGCCGATCTGGTCAGGCGGCGGCAGCCCCGAGCCGGGGTCTCGGTTTGGCCACGAATAGGCCCGACTGCTGTATCAGGGCTTGCGACCACGCCACGATGCGATGAATCTAAGTTCACCACACGGCAGTTACGCCCCTTCTAAACAAGGGTTGGCCCGATGAATGATGGTTCATCCGGGGGAGGGCGGGTGCAGCCGTCGGCACCGAAGGCAGCGGCTGCGGCCGGGGTTCTGGAAGTCCGGGGCGTGACGGTGCGGTTCGGCGGCCTGACGGCGCTCGACGACGTGTCGCTCACCGCCGCGCCGCGCCAGGTCACCGGGATCATCGGCCCGAACGGGGCCGGCAAGACGACGCTGCTCAACGTGCTGTGCGGGCTGGTCCGCGCCGACTCCGGCCAGATCCGGTTCGACGGCAAGGAGCTCACCCGGTTGCGGCCGCACCGGCTCGTGAGCCTCGGCATCGCCCGCACGCTGCAGGGCGTCGGCCTCTTCGACGGACTGTCCGCGGTGGAGAACGTCATGGTGGGGGCGACCTGCCACTCGCGGGCCGGGTTCTGGTCCGGGATGCTCGGCCTGCCCTGGTCCGACCGGGACGAGCGGATGCTCAGGCAGAAGGCAATGGACGCGCTTGACCTGGTCGGCGTGGCCGGCCATGCCGACAGCCTGCCGGGGACGCTGGCCTACGGCATCCGCAAGCGGATCGCGCTGGCCCGGGCCGTGGTCGCCCGGCCGCGCCTGCTGCTGCTCGACGAGCCGGCCAGCGGGCTGTCGGAGAGCGAGCTCCCCGAGCTTGGTGACCTGATCGAGAAGCTCGTCGCCGACGCCCTGGTCGTCGTGATCGAGCACCGGATGGACCTGATGATGTCGGTCTGCGACACGATCACCGTGCTGGATTTCGGCAAGGTCATCGCGGCCGGCACGCCGGATCAGGTGCAGGCGGACCCGGCGGTCACTGCCGCGTACCTCGGGGTAGCGGTGGGCAAGCCGGAGCACCGGGAAGGGACGCGTGGCGATGAGTGAAGCGGCGGCGCTGGCAGTGCAGGACGTGGTGGCAGGCTACGGCGGCGCCCCGGTGCTCGACGGCGTCTCGGTCCTGGTCAAGCCAGCCACGATCACCGCCGTCCTCGGCGCGAACGGGGCGGGCAAGACGACGCTGCTGCGCGCCATCACCGGACTGGTCCGGCCCCGGCAGGGCCGGATCATGGTGGACGGCGTCAACGTGGCCAGGCGCCGGCCGGAGGCCGTCGCGCGGGCGGGCGTCGCGCACGTGCCCGAGGGGCAGGGCGTGATCACCGAGCTGACCGTGGAGGAGAACCTCCGGCTGGGCGGGCTGCTCCGCAGCGGCGGCATGCAGCGGCGCGCCGCGCTGGCCGAGTCCTATCAGCGCTTCCGGATCCTCGCCGAGCGCAGGCACCTCGCGGCCGGCACGCTGTCCGGCGGCGAGCGCCAGATCCTCGTCATCGCCAGGGCGCTGATGGCCAGGCCGCGGGTGCTGCTGCTGGACGAGCCGTCGCTCGGCCTGGCACCCAGGATCGTGGCGCAGGTGATGGACCTGGTGCGCCAGCTGCGGGACGACTCGGGCCTGACGGTGCTGCTCGTGGAGCAGAACGCGCGCAGCGCCCTGAGCATCGCCGACCAGGGCATCGTGCTCAACCTGGGCAAGGTCGTCGCCGAGGCGCCGGCCGCCGGCCTGCTCACCGATGTCGGGCTCCGGCGCCACTATCTGGGCTTCTAGGGAAGGGCGGGAAGGCGGGATATGCAGGAGTTCCTTGAGTTCACTCTCGGCGGGATCGCGTTCGGCATGATCTACGCCGCGATCGGCCTGTCGCTAGTGCTGATCTGGCGCGGCACCCGGATCCTGAACTACTCCCAGGGCGGCATGGCGATGTTCACGACCTACGTGGCGCTGATCGTCATCAACCACACGGGCAGCTACTGGGAGGGCTTCGCCGTGGCACTCGCCGCGGGCCTGGTGCTCGGCGCTGTGCTGGAACGGATCGTCATCCGGCCGATCGAGAACAAGCCGCCGCTGAACGCCGTTATCGTCACCATCGGCCTGCTCATCTTCCTTGAGGGCCTGGCCGGCATCATCTACGGCGGCCAGTTCCGGTCATTCCCGCCCGCATTCTCCGTCGTCGGGCTCAAGATCGGCTCCATCGCACTCGGCATATCCCGGAGTGACCTGTTCACAGCCGGCGCCGTGCTCGCCGCGGCGCTGCTGCTCGCGGTCCTGTTCCGGTTCACGACGGTGGGCCTGCGGCTGCGGGCCACGGCGTTCGCCCCGAACGTGGCCAGGCTGCTCGGAGTCAGGATCGGCCGGGTGCTCACGCTCGGCTGGGCGCTCGCCGGGCTGATCGGCGCGCTGGCTGGCGTGCTCGTCACCCCGCAGACGTTCCTCTACCCGAACAGCATGGACTCGATCTTCGTGCTCGGCTTCACCGCCGCGGTCATCGGCGGCCTGGAGAGCCCGGTCGGGGCCGTCGTCGGCGGCATCGTCCTCGGCGTGGTGCTCAACCTCGCGGGCGGCTACCTGGGCTCCGACCTGGTATTGCTGTTCGGCCTCGCGGTGCTCGCACTGGTCCTGATGATCCGCCCGGCCGGCTTGTTCTCCACCACAGCCACCCGGCAGGTGTGACCATGACTCTCGCCCGGCACACCGGCGCCGCGCTGCTTGTCGCCGTCGTGCTGCTGGTCCTCACCATCAAGCTCAGCCCGTTCAGGGATTTCCAGATCGCCGAGGTGGCCGCCTACGTGACCGCGGTCGCCGGGCTGACCTACCTGATCGGGCTGAGCGGCCAGGTCTCGATCGGCCACGGCGCCTTCATGGCCATCGGCGCCTACATCTCGGCCCTGATTGCCCTGCACCTGCACTGGCCGCTTGAGGCGATCTTCGCGGCCAGCGCGGTGGCCGCGGCCGTGGCCGGCGGGGTGGTGGGCGTCGCCGCGGCCCGGCTGCGCGGGCCCTACCTGGCCGGGGCCACGCTGATGCTCGCCGTGGCGCTGCCGTCCCTCGCGAGCAAGTACGCCGGGCTACTGGGGGGTGACCAGGGCCTCGGCTTCAACGTCACTACGCCGGGCTTCCTCGGCGTGACCTTCCCGCCGACCCGCTGGCTGGCCTGGATCACCTGCGCCGGCGCGCTGATCACCCTGGTCCTGCTGGCCAACCTCGGCCGCAGCAAGATCGGCCGCAGCTGGCGGGCGCTGCGGGACAACGAGGTCGCCGCGTCCCTGTCCGGCCTGAATGTCGCCAGGATGCAGATACTCGCCTTCGTGGTCAGCTCGGCGTGCGCCGGGCTCGGCGGCGCCCTGCTCGCGGCCGTCTCGGCGATCGTCTCGCCCGGCGCCTTCACCCTCGCGCTCTCCATCGGGCTGCTCACCGGGGCGATACTCGGCGGCCTCGGCAGCCTGGCCGGAGCGGTCTGGGGCAGCATTGTGCTCGTCTTCGTGCCCACCTACGTGCAGGACGTGGCCACCAGCCACGGACTGTCCAGCGCGGCAAGCTCCAACGTCCCCATCGCCGCGTACGGCGTCGTGCTCATCGCAGTCATGCTCCTCTTCCCGAGCGGAATCCAGGGCGGCCTGCGCCGTCTTCTCGGCCCCGCCGCGCCAGCGGCGAGCGCACCCTTCAACGCATTGCGCCGGCCTGCGCCGGCCAGTGAACACCAGGAGGAAGGCACTACATGAAGAGAACACACCGGGCCAACCTGGCCCTTGTCGCCGGGACGGCCATCGTCGCGATGGTCATCGCGGCCTGCGGGTCGAGCGGCACCTCAACCCCGGCCGCGAGTTCGAGCGCCACCTCCTCGTCGAGCGCGGCGCTGACCGCGTCGGCACCGGGCATCACGCCGACCCAGATCCTGATCGGCAGCCACCAGCCGCTCACCGGCGTCGCCGCGCCCGGCTACGACGAGATCGCCCCGGCATCCAACGCCTACTTCCAGTACGTGAACGCGCACGGCGGCGTCTTCGGCCGCAAGATCGTCTACAAGTTCCTCAACGACCAGTACAACCCGACCGACACCTCGACCGTCGTGCACCAGCTGGTGCTGCAGGACGGCGTCTACGCGATCTTCAACGGCCTCGGCACGCCGACCCACCTGGCTGTCGCGCAGTACCTGAACTCGCAGAAGGTCCCCGATGTCTTCGTGGCTTCCGGCTGCGAGTGCTGGAACGCGCCGACCAAATGGCCGTACACGTTCGGCTGGCAGACGGACTACATCCGTGAGGGCAAGATCCTCGGCAATTACGTCAAGCAGCACTTCAAGGGCAAGAAGATCGGCTACTTCTACCAGAACGACGAGTTCGGCCTGGACGGCGTCAAGGGCCTGAACTACGAGATCCCGAAGTCCCAGGTCGTCGCCAAGGAGAGCTACAACCCGGCCAACATCAACATCGGCCCGCAGATCGCCGCGCTGAAGGCAGCCGGGGCCCAGGTCGTGGTCTCGTTCTCAGTCCCCGCCTTCACCGCGCTGCTGAGGCTCACCAGCCTGAAGCTCAACTTCGCCCCGCAGCTGGTGGTCAGCGAGGTCGGCTCGGACCCGATCACGCTGGCCGGGCTGCTTGCCTCGTTCGCCAAGAGCAAGAAGGCCGGGTTCGGCAACTCGCTGACCCAGGGCATCATTACCGACGGGTACCTGCCGTCGCTGGGCAACATGAGCAACAGCTGGATCGCCCTGTTCGAGAAGATCCACAATGCGTACATCCCGAAGCTCCCGTTCGACGGCAACGTGGCGTACGGCCTGGCGGTCGGCTACACGTTCGTCCAGGCGATGTTCAAGGCCGGCCGGAACCCGACCAGGCAGGACCTGATCAACGCCATCCAGGCGGGGCTGCCGCAGGGACCGTCGGTGGCGCCGTACGCCTACTCGGCGACCGACCACAACGGCATCACCGGGGCCTACATGGCCGTCATCAAGAACGGGGCGCTCGTCCAGAAGGGCCCGGTGCTCGTCACCGACACCAGCCCGTCCGGCGCGATCACCCCGGACACGGCCACCCAGCCGGCCGCTCCGGCCAGCGGGGTGCCGTCACCATGACCGGGCGCCGGGGGGCGGCCTGCGGGCTGCCCCCCGGCACGCCACCGGCACCGGCCAACGAACCTGACAGCACCCGAGGCAGCGAGACTGGCCATCGGAGGATCCGTTAAAAATATCTGAAACGGGGGCTACCAACGTGACTGTGACCGCGAGCCGCAAGCCGGCCGCGGGCGATGAAAGGCCGCCTGGCGAGCGACTGCTCTTCGCGGCTGAGCAGCTGTTCGGGGAGCGGAGCTACCGGCGGACCAGCGTGGCCGGAATCTGCGCCCGGGCCGGCATCGCGACCGGCAGCTTCTACGCGCACTACCGGTCCAAGGCGGACATCTTCACCGCCGTGATCCGGCAGATCAACGCCGACCTGCGGGCGGCCATGGCCGCCGCGCTCCGGCAGGCCGATGGCAACCAGCGGGCCAGGGAGCGGGCCAGCTTCCGCGCGTACTTCGACCTGATGTCCGAGCGGCCGTGGATCTACCGGATCGTGCGCGAGGCCGAGTTCGTCGCCCCGGGCCTGTTCAAGGAGTACTACGAGCGGCTGGCCAGGGGATACGCCCGCGGTGTGCGGGTCGCCCAGCTGGCCAGCGAGGTGGACGCCCGGTACGACCCGGAGGTCATCGCCTATGTCTACACCGGCCTCGGCAACTTCGTCGGCATGCGCTGGGCGGAATGGACGGCGGGCGGCCGGGTTCCCGACGACGTGCTCGAGGATCTGATGCGGGTACTCGCGCACGGCCTGGCACCGCAGCCGCCGGCCGGCCCGCCGCATCCGCGGCCAGACGGCACGGACGTATCGTCTGGGGCATGATCAGCGGACCGGTGACTTCTCGCACCATCCCCGGACTGCTCGACCGCGCGGCCAGCCGGAATCCCGACGGCATCTGGCTGCGCGCCGATGCCGAGCACTGGGCCGGGCACGGTGCGGCCGGGCACGGTGCGGCCGGGACCAGTGCCGCCGGGACCAGTGCCGCCGGGAGCTCGGCCGGCCGGACGAGCGCGGCGGGGCTCACGTTTGCCGGCGCGGCGGGCCGGGCCGGCGCGGTGGCCGCCGCGCTGCGCGAGGCCGGAGTCCGCCGCGGCGACCTGGTGGTCCTCACCGCCCGCAGCACGCCGCCGTACCTGATGTGCTGGCTGGCGCTCGCCTCCCTCGGCGCGGTGAGCGTGGCCACGAACCCGCGCAGCGCCCCGGCCGAGCTGGCCGGCCTCGTCAGGCAGGTCAGCCCGCGGGCACTGATCACCGACGCCGGACTGGCCGGCCTGGTCGACGCGGCCGGCATCCGGGACCTGCCCGAGCTCGGGTCGCTCGACGTCGGCGCGCTCGGCGCGGATCCGGGGGCCGCCCATCCGGCTTCCGCCGCGCTGCCCGACGCCGGAGTGCGTCCCGACGACCTGGCGGTGCTGATCCCGACATCCGGCACGACGGGCAGGTCCAAGCTGGTGATGCAAACCCACCGGGCCTACGCGATGGCCGGGGAGGGCTTCCCGTTCTGGATGGAGCTGACTGCAGCTGACCGGCTGATGACGTCGCTGCCGCTGTTCCACATCAACGCGCCCGCCTACTCCGTGATGGGATCGCTGGCCTGCGGGGCCGGCCTGGTGCTGCTGCCCCGCTTCTCCGCCAGCGGGTTCCTCGATGCCGCGCGCAGGCATGGCGCCACGGAGTTCAACGCGATCGGGGCGATGCTGGAGATCCTGATGCGGCAGCCGCCGTGCGCCGATGACGCCGACAGCCCGCTGCGACTGTGCTACACCGGGCCCGCGCCCGAGCGCGGGCGGCAGGAGGAGATCGAGGCCAGGTTCGGACTGCGCATCGTGGTCGGCTACGCGATGTCCGAGTCGCCGTACGGGCTGATCTGGCCGCGCGGCACCCGGCCATTCGGCACGCTCGGCGCGGTCCGGCAGCACCCGGTGCTCGGCGTGGTCAATGAGGCGCGGGTGGTGGACGAGGCAGGCGCGGATCTCGGGCCGGGGGAGACCGGCGAGCTGTTGCTGCGCAACCCGGTGATCACGCCCGGGTACTGGGCGATGCGGGAGGAGACCGCCAGGGTCATCACCGGCGGCTGGCTGCATACCGGGGACCTGGTCACGGTCGGCGGCGACGGCACGTACACCTTCGTGTCCCGGGTGAAGGAGGTACTGCGCCGCCGGGGCGAGAACCTCTCCCCGCTTGAGGTCGAGGAGGTGCTCGCCGCGCATCCTGCCGTGCTCGAATGCGCGGTCACCGGGGTGCCGTCCGACCTGTCCGAGGAGGATGTCAAGGCGTTCGTGGTCGCTGCCGACGGCGCCGCGCTCGACTTCGCCGCGCTCAGGGAATACACCGCCGGGCGGCTGGCGGCGTTCAAGGTACCCAGGTACTGGCAGCAGGTCGATCAGCTGCCCAGGACCCCGACGGCCCGGGTGGCCAAGCACCGGTTGCCGGCCGGGCATCCGCCCGGCGAATACGATGCCGAGGCCGCGGCGCCCGGTGACGGTGCCGCGGGACGCAATCGCGCCGGCGGAAAGGACCAGCCATGACGGATCCGTACAAAACCTCTATCGGTACCGCGGACGAGACATCCATCTCCTTGCTCGGCCGTGACCTGCCCGGCGAGCTGATGGGGCAGGTCAGCTTCGGCGAGCTGGCGTTCTGGCTGGTGGCGCTGCGCCGACCGGCACCTGGGGAGCTGCGGGTGTTCGAGGCAGTGCTTGTCGCGCTGGCCGATCACGGGTTCACCCCGTCGGCGATCGCCGCGCGGCTCACCCTGACCGGCGCGCCGGAGTCGGTCCAGGGCGCGCTGGCGGCCGGGCTGCTCGGCGGCGGTTCGGTCTTCCTCGGCGTGACCGAGGACTGCGGCAGGTTCCTGGCCGACGCGCTGGCCAGGAACGAGGGCCCGCTGCCGGACGACGACGCAGGCTGGGACGCGATCGCCGCCGCTGCCGTGCGGGCCAGGCGCGCCGCCGGGCTGCTGGTGCCCGGCCTCGGCCATCCGCTGCACAAGAGCGGCGATCCGCGCACCCCGGTGATCCTGCGCATCGCCGCGGAAGCCGGGACGCGGGGACCGCACCTGCGGCTGTTCGAGGCGGTGGGCAGGGTGCATCCGGCGATACTCGGCCGGACGCTGCCGCCGAACGGGGCCGGCGTCTGCGGCGCCGCGCTGGCCGACCTGGGCTTCGAGCCGGACACGCTGCGCGGGTTCGCGCTGCTGGCCAGGGCCGCCGGGCTGCTCGGTCACCTGGCCGAGGAGATGCGCCGCCCGGCCGGCCCCGCGATCTATCACGAGGCCGGCCAGGCGGTCCGGTACGTGCCGCCGGGCTAGCGGTGCCCGGCCCGCGGTGCCCGCCCGCGGCCTGTGGACATCGATTAACAGTTCGGTTTTCCACGCTATAGCGTGGAAAAACCGAACTGCTGAGCGATCGAGGGCTGCTAGATCCGGAAGAACAGGTTCAGGAACCGGCTGGCCAGTGCCGCGTCGCCGCGCACGGTGCCGGCGTTCATCCGCCCGAACGCGGTGAGCACCATGCTGCCGGCATCGAATTCGATCACCGCTGGCAGGTCGTCGACGCTGCCAGGCTCGTACGCCATGCCCTGGTCGCTGATCGAGACCCGGTAGCTGCCGGCGTTCGGCCCGGAAGTTACCCGGATGCCGATGGTGAACGGGCTCAGGTCGGCGCCCGGCTTGATCGTGTACTGCCAGATCACGAACATAAACGGGACGAGCAGGTCGGCCGCCTCGCCGGAGATGCCGTGCGCGCTCCCGGTGCCCTGCTCGATGTCCCAGGTGTGCACGCCGTAGTCCATCAGCTGGCCGGCCGCGTAGATGAAGGCGGGTACCGGGCCCATGTAGCTGTGCGGGACGATCAGGCCGGTCCACTCATCGGCGGTCAGCGGCTCCAGGATGCCCATCATCTTGTCCAGATCGGACCGCACTCGCGCCATCAGTTCCTGCTGTGACAGGTCGCGGAAGGCCTGCGCGGTCTGGCCCGCCCGCTCGTGCATGGCGACCAGGCCGAAGGCGTCCGGGCCGTCCGCTCCCTTGCGGGCGACATCGAATGCCCTGAAGTAGCCTTCCGTGGTGTCGACCAGGTGGCCGATCACGTCCCTGTCCTGCCAGCTCTCGCACGCCGTGGGGGCGTCCCAGGCGTCCGGCTGGTCAGCCAGCGCGAACATGCGCGCCGCCTCATCGCGGACCACCCGCAGGATGGTGTCCTTGCCCTCATACGAGGTGGCGTCCCATTCGCCCATGCCTTCACCTCTCTGTCAGGTCACTGCCGTCACCTGCTCCTCGGGAGCGCGGCGGAGCCGGGCGAGGAGTTCGGTGCGGGAGATGTCGCAGCGCCGCGCCGGGCGGCCCACATCCGAACCTCAGCGCATGGCGGGCATGCGTGTCAATGGCCTGCGGTGGGCTAGCCGGCCAGGCGGCGGTCGGCGAGCGCGGCGCCGTAGCGCATGGCGACGAGCTGGCTGATCGCCGGATGCGCGGACAGCGCCTGGGCCCGCCGCGCCCCGGTCGCCGCGCAGGCCGCGCCCAGTTCGCCCGGATCGTTCTCCGGGCCGATCACGCAGGGCGCGATGGCCAGCCTGAACGCCCCGGCAGCGCGCAGCCTGCCGATGGCGCCCGCCAGGCTGGCCTGGTCGCCGAGCGAGGCAGGCACCGCCGGGACGGCGAGCCGCGAGGAGAGCAGCACCGCGGCAACTCCGGCTGCCTTCGCGGCCTCGTCGCCGCGGTCGGCGAGCACGATGATGCCGTCGGCGGGGCTCGTGATGGTAAGCCCCCTGGTCCGTGCGGCGCGGGCCAGCCCGGCCTCGGCCAGCCGGGCGTGCAGCGCCTCGGCGATCAGCGGGTGCGGGCCGAGCGGAGCCGTGACAAGGATCGGGGTCGCGGCTGCGGCCACGGCGCTCGCCAGCGCCGTGTCGGACCGCGGA
>DATGVY010000223.1:0-2163 GCA_035299845.1 Streptosporangiaceae bacterium | reverse complement strand
TGCGGCACGCCCATCGCGGTGACCGCGTACGGCATGCCCCAGCCGTTGCAGTGGAACATCGGCAGCGTGTGCAGGTACACGTCGCGGTCGGTGACCGTGGCCTGCCAGCCAAACACCGCCGCGTTCAGCCAGCAGTTGCGGTGCGTGAGCTGGACGCCCTTGGGCTTGGCCGTGGTCCCGCTCGTGTAGTTGATGCTCGCGGTCGCGTCCTCGTCCGGCTCCCAGGACGCTGGCTCCGCGTCGTCCGGCGCCTCGGCGAACAGGTGCTCGTCGTCCACGCCGTCGAGCACGATCCGGTGCCTTGCCTTGACGTCGCAGAGCGCCTCGTCGGACTCGGGGTCGACGAGCAGCACCGTCGAGCCCGAGTGCTCGATGATGTAGCTCACCTCGTCCGCGTTCAACCGGTAGTTGACCGGGACAAGCACCCGGCCGTAGCTGCTGACCCCGTAGAACAGGATGCCGAACCTGGCCGCGTTGGGGCTGACGACCGCGACCCGCTCGCCATGCGCCACGCCCAAATGGTCAAGCGCGATGGCGACCCCGCGCGCCCGCCGCTCCAGCGAGCGGTAGGTGATCGTGCCGAGCGACCCGGCCGTGCCTGGCTCGTCGATCAGGGCCGGCCGGCCCGGATAGACCAGCGCAGCCCTGCGCAGAAAGTCGGAAACGGTCAGCGGAACCTTCATAGTCAGCTCCCAGCGTCAGGCGATTCCCTGATACTGCGTCACGGCGCGTGTGCCAGGCAACCGGCCGGCCGGATCGCACGGCGCCGGCGCCGGGCCGGCGGCGCGCCGGTTCGTTGCGCCCGCGCGGCCAGCCGGTCTGTGCCAGCATCGGTCGGGTGCGAATGCGTCCGCTATCTCGCGTCCGTCCGTTGCTGCTCGCATGTCCCGCGGTGCTGACCGCCTGCGGCGCGGCCCCCGGCACCCCGTCGGCGGGGACCGCCGCCCTGGCCGCCGCGCCGATCGCCGGACTGGCATCGCCGGGCAGCGCAGCCGCCGGCGCGGCTGGCCAGCTAGCGGGCTGCCCGGTATTCCCCGCGAACAACATCTGGAATGCCGACATCTCCAGGCTGCCCGTCGACTCCCGCAGCTCGGCGTGGCTGCGGAGCATGAACTCTGGCTCGACCTACCTGCACCCGGACTTCGGCCCTAAACCGGGCGGCTACCCGTACGGCATCCCGTACACCGTGGTCACCAGCTCCCATCCGCTGGTGACCGTTCGCTTCAGGTACGCGAGCGAGAGCGACCCGGGGCCGTATCCGTTCGGCTCCGACACCCGTATCGAGGGCGGCCAGAACGCGGGCGGCGACCGGCATGCGCTCATGCTCGACTCCAGCAACTGCACCCTGTACGAGCTCTACGACGCCCGGTTCGGCAGCCGGCCGACCGCCGGGTCCGGCGCGATCTGGAACCTGCGCTCGAACAAGCTGCGCCCGGCCGGATGGACCTCAGCTGACGCCGCAGGGCTTCCGATCCTGCCGGGCCTGCTCAACTACGGCCAGGTGCGCAGGGCCGCCAGGACCGGCACGCCGATCAGGCACGCGATCCGGTTCAGCGCCGAGCGGACCAGGTCGGCGTACATCTGGCCGGCCCGGCACGAGGCTGGCAGCGGGAGCAGCGTGAACCTGCCGCCGATGGGCGCCAGGTTCCGGCTCAAGCTCAGCTTCAAGGTGGCAGGCTACTGCCGGACCTCGACGCCGTACTGCGCGGACGCCAGGGCCGTGCTGACGGAGATGCAGCACTACGGGCTGATACTCGCCGACAACGGCTCGAACTGGTACTTCGGCGGCGCCGCGTTCCCCCGCTGGCCTTCCGGCCTTGTCGAGCTGCTCAAGCGGATTCCCGCTCGGGACTTCGTGGCGGTCAACGAGAGCTGCCTGATGGTCAGTTCAGCGTCTGGGCAAGCGCGCGCACATCAGGGCTGCCCGATCGGGTGAGGTTCTCCTGGCCAGCCGACCGCGGGCCCGACCGCCACGAGGCTCTGACCAGCACTAACGCGCAGCATGCCGCCTTGTAAGGACCAGCGCAATCCTCTAGTATCTGACATACCTCCCGAGGTGTAGCGAGTTCCCCGATTTGGGCGTGAGCGGACTATACGGGCTGCCCGGGCTGCCTGGCTTCGCGGGGAGGTTCGAGCTGACGAAGGTGGATCATGCGGCCGGAT
>DATGVY010000222.1:0-7641 GCA_035299845.1 Streptosporangiaceae bacterium | reverse complement strand
GAGCCCCGCAGCGGCGATCACGGTCGACTGCCAGGCGACCGCTCCGGCGAGCTGCCTGCGAGTGAACCCGAGTGTCTTCAGCAGCGCGAAGTCGCGGCGGCGGCGCCGTACCGAAGCGACCAATGTCAGCCCGAGGGCTGTCACCGCGCCGGCCGCCAGCCCGCCGGCCAGGATCGCGGGCATCGCGCCCATCGACCGGTAGTTCACGATCTCGGCAGGCCGCTGGGTCGGCAGCACGTTGGCCACGAGTTCCAGCGCCTGCGGGCCGGCCCTGCCCACGATCTGCGGAGAGTGCGCGAACTGGTTGTACGCGCTGGCGATCCGCTGCAGCGATCGCAGCCCGGCCGTCTGGCTCACGCCGGGCCGCAGCCGCACGAAGATGGCATTCGGGCCGGCGTACGGGCCGCCCTCGTGCAGCGCCGCCGGCGCAACAACACTGATCGGCAGGATGGCGCCGGTGGACATCGAAGGGTGGATGCTGAGGGTGTCGCCGACCGTAGGGAGGGCGGCGGTGCCGGCGATCCGCAGCCTCGCATCACGGATCACCGCCCCCAGTCGCACCGTAACCTCATCGCCGACCCGCTTGTGCAGCTGGGCGAGGGTGTCCGGGCCGAGCACGACCTGGCCAGGGCCGTCCAGCCCGTGGCCGGAAAGGGAGCGCGGGGCCACCGCTGGATGCGTGGGGGAGAGGATGGCCGGCACCGTCTGGCCGTCGATCTGGACGGTCAGGAAGTAGACCCCGGTCGTGGCGGCCACCAGCCGGTCGCGGTGCAGCTGAGGGCTGGTCAGGGCGGGCGGGAACGTCCCCCACCCGTCGGTCGAGTACAGCGCGTAGCTGAAGTTCCAGCCGTACAACGCGGGATGCGAGACGAGGCTGTTGAGGCTGGCACCGAAGGTGGCGGTGGCGGCGCTGACCACGACGGCGAGCACCGCCCCGGCGATCACCGAGCGGACCGGCACCGCCGTCCTTCCCCGCCCAGGCTCCAGTGCGAACCGCAGCCCGGCGACGGCCGCGGCCGGGAGCCCCGCGGCCAGCGCCGCCCGGACGACCGCGGAACGGCGCTGGGGAGCCTGCCCGCGGGCGGCGGTCCGGTGCGGCGCCTGCCGGTAGCAGATCACGGCCGCCACGCCGCCCAGGACGCAGACGAGCACTCCCGCGCCGAGCCCGAGCACCGCCGCGTCGAGGTAGATGCCGCGCCCCGGTTCCACCTGGCGGACTGGTCCGAACAGGGAGAACGGCGACAAGCTGACGGCGACACCGGCCGCGAGCAGCGCCCCGGCGGTGACCGCGCCCAGGATCCCGAGCAGGCCCTCCGCCGCGCTGGCCGCCGGGCCGGCGCCCAGCGCACGCAGTATCTCCGCATCACCGGACCCGGCCTGCAGCTGCCGGGAGACAGCCTGGGCGCCGATGATGAGCGCAGCCAGCCCGGCGATCACCCCGAACACCGCGAGCGCGATCGCCTCCGGGCGGATCGCGCGCTGCGCCTCCGCCTCGATCGCCGAGGTGTCGTAGAGCTGCAGGACCTGCAGCACCTGGCCGGTTGAGGCTGCGTAGAACGAGCTGGTGGTCTGCAGGTTCACGAATTCCTGGCCGACGGCAGCGTCGTAGCGGCCACCGCCTGCCAGCCGCAGCCCGATGTAAGACGTGCCGACGCAGCAGGGGACGAGCTCACGGTCCAGGGCGGGCGTGCCGATCAGGAACCCGGTCCGGTCGGCGTCAATGTCGTCCTGCACGACCTGGGTGCTGACCGCGCCGATCCCGGACACGGTCAAGTCGAGCTTCCGGTAGAACGGGGGAAGTCCCGGCTTAACGGTCGACTCCCAGATTCCCACCGGCAGCCGTGACCCCACGTGCAGGTGCAGCAGGGCGGCGGCGCGGCTGGTCGCCACCACCTCGTCCGGCCGGACCGCGCGGCGCCCCCGCACGATCGTCAGCCTGTCCTGGCGCGAGAACATGCCGTCGGGGCTGGCGACCAGTTGCACCTGGGTGAAGAGGACGGTGCCGAAGCCGCCGCCCGGCCTGAGCGTGGCGGCGTTGAAGGCGTCGGCGGTCGCCAGCGCCCGCACATGGGGAAGGTGGCGGATCTGAGTGAGCAGATGCTGGTAAAGCCGGTATACCTGGGCGGTGGTCGTCGCCTTGCTGAAGCTGGAGTTCGGCTGGACGATGAGGTCGGACGGGTTGGTACTGGCCAGATAGTCGGGGTAGGAGGAATCGGTCCGCCGCGCGGCGACAAGCGAGGCCATGGCGATGCCGCCGACCAGGCCGGTCAGCAGGGCCAGCGCAAGGTAGCCGCCCAGCCGGCGGCGGAACGTGATCCGGAATCGGTACCACAGCACTCGCGTGGCGGTTCGGTTCACGATCACCGGGCCGTGGCGGGGATGCTCTCGTCGCGGCCCGGCTCGCCTCCTGCCGACGGCGGCACGATGCGCCCGTCGAGCATGCGCACGATGCGCTGGGCGGCCGCGGCTACCTGGGCGTCGTGGGTGACCAGGACGATGGTCTGGCCGCTGCTGTGCAGCCGGCTCAGCAGTTCGATGACTTCCTGGCCGCCGTCGGAGTCGAGCGCTCCGGTCGGCTCGTCGGCGAGCAGCAGGGTCGGCTCGTTCGCCAGCGCCCGGGCGATCGCCAGCCGCTGGCGCTGGCCGCCGGACAGCACGCCAGGCGCCGCGGCCGCCTTGTCGCCGATGCCGAGCAGGTCGAGCAGGTCACGGGCCCTCGTCTCGGCCATCCGCCGCTTGCGGCCGGCGATCACCGCGGGGAGTGCGACGTTCTCCAGCACCGTCATCCCCTCCAGCAGGTTGAAGAACTGGAAGATGATGCCGATGTGCTTGCGGCGCAGCCGCGCAAGGTCATCCTCGCCGCGGCCGGTCACTTCCTCGTCGGCGACGGTGATGCGGCCCTCGTCAGGTAGCTCGAGCCCGGCCACGAGGTTGAGCAGCGTCGACTTGCCGCACCCCGATGGGCCCATCAGGGCGACGAACTCACCCGTAGCGACGGTGAGGTCGACGCCGCGGAGCGCCCGCACCGGCGCGTTCTCAGCCTCAAATGTCTTGCGCACCCCGCGTGCTGTCAGAGCCGGCAGGTTGTCGTTCATCGGGCCCCCCCGGGCGGTCATCGGGTCGTCATCGGTTCATCGGGAACGTCAGTCAGCCCGGCGGGTGCGGGGGCGCCGGGCTGCGCGAGCTTGTAGGCGACTATCGGCGTATCGCGGCCCTTGACCAGCTGGGCGGGCAGCATGATGGTCGGCAATGACACGGTCATGGCCTTGCTGGTGGCCTCGGACAGCACAGTCTCGCCCGCAGCGGCGAGCTGCTGCAGCCGCTGAGACAGGTTGACGGTGTCACCGACGAGCGTGTACTCCAGCCGTTCCTCGGAGCCAAGCAGCGCCGCCGCGGCCTCGCCGGTCGAAAGCCCTACGCCAAGGCCGAAGGCGGGCAGCGCGTCGGCCGCCCACCGGATGTTGATCTCGGCCTGCAGGAAGTGCATGGCCGCCGCGGCGGCGGCCGCGCGATCGGCGTGATCCGGCTGCGGGAACGGGGCGCCGAAGACCGCCATCACCGCGTCGCCCACGAACTGCATCACCGTGCCCCCCTCACCGAGGATCGCACGGTTCATTGCCGCACGGTGAGTGTTGAGCTGCCCGGCCAGCTGGCTCGGGTCGGCATGCTCGGCGATGGTCGAGTAGGACCTGATGTCGCTCATCAGCACGGTCACCACCACGCGCTCGGTCTCGCCGATGCGCTGCGCTCCGCCGCGGAGCTTCTCGGCGAGCCCGCCGGGCAGCAGCCGGGACAGCGTCTCACCCTGCTCCTCGCGGTCCACGATGGCCTGATGCAGCAGCCGGAGCCGGTTCAGCGCACCCTGCTCGCCGGTAGAGACGCCCGCGGCCAGCTTGACGAACACCGCCTCGACCTCGGCATCGATCGCTTCCGGCGGAACTCGCCTGGCCGCGGCGATCGCCTTGATCGTCCTGCCCTCGGCGACCATGCCAAGCAGCTCCTCCTCGGCGGGCAGCAGCCCGCCCGGGGAGATGACCGGCCGGACCAGCGCCTCGACGATGGCGGGGTCCAGCGCGGTGCCGCCGGTGGCCACGCAGCGAATCGCGTCAGCAAGCTGATTGCCCTCGGCGATCCGGTCCTTCAGCAGGTAGCCGTAGCCGGCCGAGCCCTCGGCCAGCAGTGAGATGGCGTACTCAGGGTCGTCATATTGCGACAGCACCACGACCCCGGTCCCGGGGTGGCGCTTGCGCACTTCCTTCGCCGCATCAATGCCCTCGCGATGGAACGACGGCGGCATCCGGACATCGGTGACCAGGACCTGTGGTTCGGTGGCGGCGGCACCGGCCACGACCTCGTCATAGTCGGCCGCAACCCCGACGACCCTGAGGTCAGGGTGGCGCTCGATGAGCGCGCGGACACCCTCGCGCACGATCAGGTTGTCGTCCGCGAGAAAGACATCGATCGTGCGGGCCGCGAGACCATTGCCGGGCTGAGCCATTCACCCAGTCTCCGGACATCACTGCAGGTCCGCCAGTGAGCAACCTTGCCGGGGTGCGGTGGTGCTAGCACGCCGCGACCACGCCAGGCAGCATCCTCACCACACCACCCTCGGCATGGAACGCGTCATCCACATCGTGAAGTAACCCAGCCCCTCGACGGCAAGCACCGCAGCGGCCCGGTCCCCAGGGAGCGGGCCGCTCCGGCGTTGCCAGCTTGCCGTGCCGGCACCAGCCGCCTGCTGGCGCTGGTACCCGCCTGCTCGTGGTGGTAGGCACACGTGAAGAGGCCGGGCAGCACCATGGTTGACGCCGCTAGCGCAGGCAAGCATGACGGCATGCGCTACGAGAGCTCAGTGACATCACTGTCGTGGATCCCGTCAGAGGCGATCGAGGGCGGAACCCGGCTGGCGTTCGATGCAGGATTCACCCATTACGACGATCCGCCCCCGGCCGAGCTTGGCGATCTTGAGGAGCTCCGCGCCGCCGACCGATTCCGGTTCGGCAACGTGTTGCGGGCCTGGATCGAGGTCGATAGCTCCGGCGGGATAACCGATTGCGGTTACGCCGGCGGCGGCATGATCGGCTGCACGACGGTCCGCCTCGGCGGGCTGCAGCACTCCTTCCAGGCCGTCCAGCTGCCTGACCTCCAGCGCGATCCCGAGCGCGGGGACGGATGGGCGCGTTTCGTGCAGGTTTGCGGGGGCCGGACCGGCCTGCCCGCCCCGCGCCGGGTCCGCCGGCGCCCGTATGTCCAGTGGCAGGCGCCGCTGGTCTGGACGACTCTGTCGCTTACCCTGCGCGCTGACGGCAGCGCGGGCGCCGGGCTGACCGGGGCCAGTTCCTTCCCGCGGCACTGGGTCTACGACAGTCAGGGGCGGCTGTCGCACAAATCGGGCCTCACCGACTTCCGTGACTGGTATCGCAAATCATTCGGCCGCCACAGTCCCTGGGGTGACGAGGATTCCCCGGTGCTGGTCACCGCGGTCGAGACCGCGCTGGAGCGATCGCTGTCCGTGCAGCTGATGCACGGTGGCGCCAAGCCCAGGATCGAGCGGTTCCCGGCCGCCGCGGCCCTGGTCGGCCAGGGAGACCGGGGAACCGATGTCTACCTGGTCCTCGACGGGGTTATCCGGGTCGAGCGGGATGGCGAGCGGCTGGCCGAGTACGGGCCCGGAGCGCTGCTCGGCGAGCGGGCTCATCTCGGGGGCGGCCTGCGCACCTCCTCGCTCGTCGCGGTCACTCCCTGCCGGGTCGCGGCCGTTGATGCCAGCCAGCTCGACCGCTCAGCCCTGGAGGAACTCTCCGGCGGGCACAGGCGCGAAGACGTCACCGGGGTCTGACCAGTGCGGATTCATCTCTGCGGCGCACGCGGTTCGACGCCGGCACCGGGACCGGAGTTCGTCCGTTACGGGGGCCACACATCCTGTGTGGCCCTCGTCCATGACGGCGATGTGGTGCCGACGCTCATTCTCGACGCCGGGACCGGCCTGCGCCAGGTCACCCCGCTGATGAAAGGCCAGCCGTACGCGGGTGTCATCCTGCTGTCGCACCTGCACTGGGACCATGTCCACGGGTTGCCCTTCTTCCGGGCCGGCGACACCGAAGGCGCCCGGGTGACCTTGCTGCTGCCCGAGCAGGGGGATGGCGCGTGCGCCGAGTCGGTGCTTGCCCGCGGAATGTCGCCGCCGCATTTCCCGATCCGGCCGCGTGACCTGCGGGGCATCTGGGAGTTCCGCACGGTCGCTGCGGGCTGCCTGAAGGCAGGCCGGTTCTCGGTCGAAGCGCGGGAGGTCCCGCACAAGGGCGGCAGGACGTTCGGGTACCGGGTGAGCGACGGGCGGTCGGTGATCGCCTACATCCCCGACCACTGCCCCACCAGCCTCGGGCCCGGGCCCGACGGCTGGGGCGAGTATCACGCCGCGGCGCTGGAGCTGGCCGACGGCGCCGACGTGCTGGTGCACGATGCGTACCTGCTGCCCGCTGAGCTTGCGGCGGAAGCGTCCTTCGGCCACGCGGCCGCCGACTATGCGGTCGGCCTGGCCGCCCGTGCCGGGGCACGGTCGGTCCTGCTTTTTCATCACCGGCCGGAGCGCACCGATGCCGAGCTCGACGAGCTCGGCCGGCGGCTGGCTCACGCACCCGTGCCCGTCACCGTGGCGGCCGAGCAGGGGATACTCAGCCTGTGAGGGCACCAGACGCGGTCGTCGTTGGCTCGGGCCCGAATGGCCTGGCGGCGGCGCTGACACTTGCCCGCGCCGGGCTCGCGGTAGATGTCTCCGAGGGTGCCGGGAGCCCGGGCGGCGGATGCCGGACCGAGCAGCTGACCCTCCCCGGTTTCCGCCATGATGTCTGCTCGGCAGTGCATCCGCTGGCCGCCGCGTCGCCGTTCTTCCTGGGCACGGACCTGGCCTCCCGCGGGGTCAGGCTGCTGACCCCCAAGGTCGCCTTCGCGCACCCCCTCGATGGCGGCCGGGCCGCCGCCGTCAGCGGCTCGGTCGACGAGACAGCAGGCGGGCTAGGTGCGGACGCGAGCGCCTACCGGCGGCTGATGGCACCCCTGGTCCGGGATTCCGGCGCCATCGTGCCCGCCGTGCTCGCGCCGCTGCGGTCCCTCCCCGAGCACGCCGTCGCCGTCTCCCGGTTCGGCCTGCGCGGGCTGCTGCCCGCGTCCGTGCTGGCCCGGCGATTCGAGACCGACGAGGCGAAAGCGTTGCTGGCCGGCGTGGCCGCGCACGCCATGCAGCCGCTGACGGCCCCGCTCACGGGCGGATTCGGGCTGCTGCTCACGGTGCTGGCGCACTCGGCCGGATGGCCGGTGGTCGAGGGCGGGAGCGCCCGGCTCGTCGCCGCCCTGACCGGCGAGCTCGCATCGCTCGACGGCCAGGTCGTGACAGGACGCTGGATCCGGCGGCTTGACGAGCTTCCGCCGGCCCGGCTGGTGCTGCTCGACATATCGCCACGCCAGTTCGTTCAGCTCGCCGGGGACCGGCTGCCTGCCGGGTACCGCAGGGCACTGGGGAGATTCAGGTACGGGCCAGGGGTATGCAAGGTCGACTGGGCACTGGATGGCCCGGTTCCGTGGACCGCGGCGGCCTGCCGGGAGGCCGGCACCCTGCATCTGGGCGGCACCCTGGCCGAGATC
>DATGVY010000221.1:0-9605 GCA_035299845.1 Streptosporangiaceae bacterium | reverse complement strand
GATCGTGTCATCGGCCGTCGGCTGACTGCCTGCTCACCGAGCTCTGCTGACCTGCCGGATGGTCGGCCGCCGATGATCAGGTGTCTGGCACGGGTTTCGCTGACCTGACCTGACCTGCCCTGCGTCGCGGAGCGCACGATCGTGTCATCGGCCGTCGGCTGACAAACCCGCCATGCGTCTCGCGGGCGCCGCCGACCCGCCGGTCACCGCCGCCCGGTCACCGCCGCCCGGTCGTCGCCGCCCGGTCCCGCCGGGTAGTCCCGGCACCTTCGCCGGGCGCCAGGTGACGCGGACGGCACCGTTGAGGCCGTCGCGTCAAACCGGTCACCAAGGAACCAGCGGTCCCTTCTTAACCACTAACAGCAGCTGAAATCAGTGCCAACCCGGACGAAAGGCCGTGACGATACCCGAAAGGCCAGTGCGCGCATACTGGTTAACTTTGTCCGGCCAGAACCGGACAGATGTTAACCGTGGCCTCGGCAAGCGCCTCAGGCTGTGCCATTGTTAACCGTGGCCTCGGCAGGCGCCTCAGGCTGTGCCATCAACGGCCGGGCCGGAGAACATGACATCGGTGTCCCAGTGGCTGAATCCCAGGGATTCATATAGCCCGATGGCGGCGGTGTTGGTCTCGTCCACGTAGAGCATGACCTGGAACAAGCCGCGGGAACGCAGATAGCGCAGCCCGATTACGGTCAGCGCACGGCCGAGGCCAGTGCCCCGCTCGGCGGGATCTACCCCGACGACGTAGACCTCGCCGATCGGCTCATGGCCGTGACCGGACGGCCCGGCGCCGAGGTCAGCCGGCGGTGCCGCGCGGGGACCTGCCGGCCGCCCCGCGCCGTGCGGGGCCAGCCTGCCTGCGCCGTCCTGGGCCGACGGCCCGGTGGCCGGAGCGTGCTGGGCTGATGGCTCGGTGGCCGGAGCGTGCTGGGCTGACGGCTCGGCGGCCGGACTGTGCTGGGCCGACGGCTCGGCGGCCGGGTCGGCATCCGCCGTCCCGCCGCTGCCGCTTTGTCCCGCAGCGGTATGACCACCTGGCAGGCCGGGGCCGGGGCCGCCTGTCAGTTCCCGGCCTGGCCCGCCTGGCAGGTCCGCGACCCGGCTGCCTGGCGCCTCGATGCCGCGGCCGTGAATCTTGGTCCAGTGGAACCCGACGATTTTCCCGCCGCGCTCGGCCAGGAAGAAGCCGTCCGGGTCGAACCACGGCTCCCGTTCGCGCAGGTCCAGGTCCGCGCGGGTCCACGCGCCCTGTTCGGGGTGCCGGGCGAAGGCTTTGCGGTTGAGCTCCAGCCACTGCTCCTCGTCACGGCCGACGACGAAGGTGCGGATCGTGATGCCGTCGGCGACTTGCGGCCTGCCGATCCTGGCCTGCAGCGAGCGGCGCATCTGCCACAGGGCCCTGACCCGCTTGAATCCCGCCGCGACGGCCAGCCTCGTCGCGGCCGGCAGGTCACCGTGCGCCCAGAGCCGCAGTGGCAGCTGGCCGGCGCTGGCCACGAGGGCGCGGGTGAGCTGCAGGCCCAGGCCCTGCCCGCGGTGTGCGGGATGAATCACCAGCTCGCCGCTTGGGCCCTCGACCGGGTCGGTCGGGTCAAGGTGCGCGTACCCCGCCAGCTCGCCGCTGCTGTAGAGCAGCAGGTTGCGTGCACGGGGGTCGCCGCCATATCTGAGGTGCAGCATGACGTGCTCGGAAAGCGGCCCGGCGCCATCCGCCTCGGTGGCCGCGCCGACCAGCGCGAGCACCGTGGCCGTCTCGACCTCGGTGAGCCGCCCGCGGACGCTGATCTCCGGCTGGCGGCCCGTTCCCGGCCCATCCGATGATCCGGCGCTGGCGGAGCTGGCCGCGTCATCTTCCGGCATGTGCAGTGCTGGCCTCTCTCCGCTCGCCTCCGGCACTATCCGCCCGGCGGTCGTTGCCGGGCCGGCCGCTGGCTGTCCCGGCCGCCGCGATGGCGGCCGCTGCCGGCCCGCCGGCTACCAAACCCGGGCTTCCAGCATCCTGGTCCGGCTCGTCCCCGCGGACGGCCAGGGCCGCCTTGTCACGGTCCGGGCTTGCCTCGCTGTCGGCATGGCCCGGCACATCAGTCGCCGGGCGCGGCTCGCTGGCACCGCGCTGCGCCCGGTCGGCCGCCCTGGGCGGCCTCCGGTAGCCGTCGGCCTTGCCAGCGGCCGGGACAAAACGGTATCCCACATTGCGGACAGTTCCGATCAGCAGCTCATGCTCGGTACCGAGCTTGGCGCGCAGTCTGCGGACATGCACATCAACGGTCCGGGTGCCGCCGAAATAGTCATAGCCCCACACCTCCTGCAGCAACTGCGACCTGGTGAACACCCGGGCCGGGTGCTGGGCGAGGAACTTCAGCAGCTCGAACTCCTTGAAAGTAAGGTCGAGCGCGCGGCCGCGCAACCGCACCGAGTAGCTGGCCTCATCGATGACAAGATCGCCAGAGCGGATCTCTCCGGCGGCCGGCAGCGCCGCCGTCCGGCGCCCGACGGCGAGCCGAAGCCTCGCCTCGACCTCGCCGGGCCCCGCTGTGTGCAGGATCACGTCGTCGGCGCCCCAGTCGGCGGTGACGGCGGCCCAGCCGCCCTCCGCCACGACCGCGAGCATCGGCAGGTCAAGGCCGGCCCCGCGGAGCAGCCGGAACAGGCTCTTGGCGTGCATAAGATCGCGTCGTGAATCGATCAGCACGACGTCGGCGGGCTGGCTGCCGGTCAGCGCGGCGGCCTCGGCCGGCCCAAGCCGAACCGTGTGCGGCAGCAAGCTCAGGGAGGGCAGGATGTCGGCAGCCGGCTCCGCGGCACCGGTGAGCAGCAGTACTTCGCTCAACTGCTGCCACCTCCGGTCCGCGGTGCCGTCCGCGGCAAGCTGCCCATGGACACCCGCGAGGGCCAGGGCGGCACTGCCCGGACTCGCTATAAGTGAGGATAGCTGACATGGCCATCGTGACGCTCCGCTACTGGGCTGCGGCGAAGGAGGCGGCGGGGACCGCCGAGGAGACGATTACCGCGGAAACCCTCGCCGATGCGCTGGCGGCCGCGGGCGCGAGGACTGGCCGGGACGACCGGTTGCGCGCGGTCCTCGCCCGGTCGTCATTTCTTGTCGACGGCGTTCCGGTGGGAATCCGTGCTCCGGATGCGGTAGTCCTGGACGACGCGGCCGTGATCGAGGTGCTCCCGCCGTTTGCCGGTGGCTAGCCCCAGACGCTGAACGGGGGAACAGCGGATCCGGTCATCAAGTGTATTCGTGAACCATCGGGCCAGGTCGGACGTTCCTGTAAGTGTGGCTGGCCGGGACAGCGCGGGTCGCCGGGGACTGCAGGGACCGGTATCCGACGAAGCATTGGTGCGCTCGCTTTACGCTGAGCACGCAGGCCCGCTGCTGCGTTACGCGCTGCACCTGACGAACGGCGATCGGCAGCGCGCGGAGGACATCGTGCAGGAAACGCTGCTACGGGCCTGGATGCACCCGGATGCCATCGCCGAGCGGCCAGCCCGGCCGTGGCTCTTCGCAGTCGCGCGCAACCTTGCCGTGGACGCCTACCGGGCCAGGCGGGCGCGGCCGCACGAGGTCGGGGAGGCGGCGCTCGAGCTGCTGCCCTCGCCGGACGAGGCCGACCGGGCGCTCGAATCATGGGCAGTCGCCGACGCGCTGAAAGCGCTCCGGCCGGAGCACCGCGGCGTCCTGCTCGAGACGTACTACCGAGGCCGGTCCGTGGCCGAGGCCGCCGTGGTGCTCAGCATACCGGCCGGCACCGTCAAGTCCCGGACGTTCTACGCGCTCCGGGCGCTGAAGCTGGAACTAGAGGAACGGGGGCTTGCGCCATGACCGGGCCAGCCTGCCGTGACATCCGTCAGGCGCTTGGTATCTACGTGGTCGGTGCGATCGATCCCGCCGAGCGCACGATAGTCGATGTCCATCTGGGCACCTGCCCGGATTGCCGGGAAGAGCTAGCCGGGCTTGCTGGCCTGCCGGCGCTGCTCGGCCGGGTGCCCGCCCGCGACGCCGAGCGGCTGATCCTGGACAGTGCCGAGATCAGAGACCTCGAGGAGCCCCCGGCCAAGCTGCTGAGCTCGCTGCTCCGGCGGGTGGCCGAGCGGCGGGTGGCCCGCAGGTGGCGCGGCATCGCCGCGGCCGCCGCAGCGGTCATCATCGCGGTGGCGGGCGGGGCAGTCGGCGCGCGCATCATCGCCCCGGCCGGGCAACCGGCCGGCCACTCGTCGGCCAATACAGGCACGGACGTGGTCAGAGGGACCAACCCGAGAACGAGCGTCACCGCTGTCGTTAGCTATTCCGGCAGGTCATGGGGGACCAAGATGGACTTCTGGGTGACCGGCATCCCAGCTGGAACGGCATGCCAGGTCTGGGTCGTTGACGCCCGCGGGCAGTGGTGGCAGGCCGGCAGCTGGACGGTGCCGGCTGGCAATGCGCAGGCGGACTACCCCGCTTCCGTGTCGGTTGCCGCCTCGCAGCTGCGCCGCTTCGAGATCACCTCGGGCCGCCATGTGCTGGTAACAGTTCCTGCCGCCTGACTCCGGGAATGCCCGGGCAAGTGCTGGCGCTCTATACGGCGTGACGGCAGGGCTGATCGTGTGCGCGGCGGCGCTGGCTGTCGGGACCGCCGCGGGATTCATCTGGCGTCAGCGCAACGGGAGGATCCGGCCGGTCGCAGCGAACTCAGCCGGGAGGCTCGCCGTCGGAGGCACGCAACCGCGCAGGCACTGGCCGGCCGCCGGGGCCATGGCAGCCGCAGGAGACCGGATGGCCAAAGGCGACGCAGCCACCGGCTCGGATCCGGACACCGCTGAGCCGGGCGCCGCCG
This sequence comes from Streptosporangiaceae bacterium, assembly GCA_035299845.1. Lineage (GTDB taxonomy): Bacteria > Actinomycetota > Actinomycetes > Streptosporangiales > Streptosporangiaceae > Palsa-506. Next base: position 4,782 of record DATGVY010000221.1, on the reverse strand, counting down.
GGCCGGGCGCCGCCGGGCCGGGCGCGGCCGGGCCGGACATTACCGGGGCCGAGCTCGGCGTCCCACTTGGTTCGCGCGCTACGCTCGTCCAGTTCTCCTCCGAGTTCTGCGCGCCGTGCCGGGCCACCCGGCAGGTGCTGGCCGAGGTCGCCGGGATGACCGCCGGGGTAGCGCACGTCGAGATAGACGCGGAGTCCCACCTCGAGCTCGCGCGCCGACTGGAGGTGCGCCGGACGCCTACCGTCTTCGTGCTCGGCCCGGACGGCCGTATCGCGCGCCGGGCCAGTGGGCAGCCTCGCAAGGCCGACCTGATAGCGGCACTGGACGAGGTGACCTGACGTGAATTATCCGGTCTTCAGAGCGGAAAAACAGGTAGGTGTCACGAACCCGGCGCTGACCAGGCGGCGGGCGATAGATTTCTGCCATGTCGCGACAGCGCTGTGTCGGCCGGGCCGCTCGCGCTGTCGGCCGGGTCGGCCGGTTCGCTGAATCCGGCCGCCGGGCCGCGGGCTAATCCCGCCGGGCCGCGGCGGAATGATGCCGGGGAGAGGGCGCGGAGACGGGGTATCACTAACCGGGGATCCAGGGTCAGCACCGCTGAAGGGACACCGCAGATGGACATCGATCCGAGAGGCCCGCGCTTTGGCGCGCTGATCACCCTCGTCGTCTTCGCGGTTGTCCTGATCACCGGTAGCGTGTGGCTGCTGGCCGGGCAGGCTCTGGTCTTCGCGGCCGGAGTCTTCCTCGGCCTGCGGCGATCACCGTACGGGCTCCTCTACCGCTGGGTGGTCAGGCCGCGGCTGGGGGCGCCGGCTGAGCTGGAGCCGGAGATGCCACCCCGCTTCGCGCAGGGCGTGGGGCTGCTGATTAGCGTCATCGGGGTGATTGGCTACGGGACCGGGGTGACCGCCCTTGGCATGACGGCCGCCGCCGTCGGCCTCGTTGCCGCACTCCTCAACGGAGTCTTCGGCCTCTGCCTGGGCTGCGAGATGTATCTGCTTATCCGCCGAATATGGCCGGGCCGTCAGGTCCTGATGCCGGCCGAATCTGACAAGGAGGTTCCCATATGAGCCGTTCCGACGTCCTCGTGGACGCCGACTGGGTTGAGGCCCATCACGGTGACGACGGCGTGGTGCTCGTGGAAGTGGACGAGGACACCAGCGCCTACGACAAGGGCCACATCCAGGGTGCGGTCAAGATCGACTGGAAGCAGGACCTGCAGGACCCGGTGCGCCGCGACTTCGTGGACAAGGCCGGCTTCGAGGCGCTGCTCTCGGCCCGCGGTATCTCGAACGACGACACCGTGGTGCTGTACGGCGGGAACAACAACTGGTTCGCGGCCTATGCGTACTGGTACTTCCGGTTGTACGGGCACGACAACGTCAAGCTGCTCGACGGCGGCCGTAAGAGGTGGGAGCTGGATTCCCGCAAGCTGGCGACCGAGGTGCCGGAGCGGGCGAGGACGAGCTACCACGCAAGAGAGCAGGATTCCTCGATCCGCGCGTTCCGTGACGAGGTCCTGTCGGCGATCGGGCAGCGCAACCTGGTGGACGTCCGGTCGCCTGACGAGTTCGCTGGCCGGCTGCTCGCCCCGGCTCACCTGCCGCAGGAGCAGGCCCAGCGCGGCGGGCACATCCCGACCGCAAAGAACGTCCCCTGGTCGAAGGCGGCCGAGGAGGACGGTACGTTCAAGTCCGACGACGCGCTGCGCACTCTGTATGGCGACGAGGCCGGGCTGGACTTCGGCAAGGACACCATCGCCTACTGCAGGATCGGCGAGCGCTCGGCACACACCTGGTTCGTGCTGCATGAGCTGCTCGGACAGCCGAACGTGAAGAACTACGACGGATCGTGGACCGAGTACGGCTCGCTCGTCGGGGTCCCGATCGAGGTAGGAGACGGCAAGTGAGCAACGACGGATGCGGCGCGCCGCCTGGCGGCGCGGCCGCGCCCGCGGCCGTCGGCAGCCAGGCGATCGTCCAGGGCCGGGTGACCCAGAACGGCTCCGCGGTGCCGACTGGCTACGCCCGCCTGCTGAACTCCGGCGGTGACTTCGTCGCTGAGGTACCGCTGGGCGAGGATGGCGGCTTCCGGTTCTTCGCCGCCCCCGGTACGTGGACGCTGCGGGTCCTCGCCCCTGGCGGAGTCCGCGCCGAGCGCGCGGTGTCCGCCGGCACCGGCAAGGTAACCGAGCTTGAGGTGGCCGTCTGAGGCCCCCCAGGCCGGTGCTGACGGCCGCCTGATCGTGGCCGGGTCGCGTCCGCATGCGCGGGCGGCCCGGCCACGATGATCTCCCGGCGGCGGACCGGACGGCAGCCGTGCCCAGCATCTCCCGTCTTGCCCAGCTACGCCCTGTTCCCCGTCCTGCCATCTATCCGTCGCTTATTACGCCGCCTTGCGTTCAACTTCCCGTCACCTTAGCCGCTGAGGATGAGCGGTGGCCGCGGTGAGCGGCCGGCGTCCAGCAGAGCATGGAGGCGAGGCGGAAGGTGTCGATTGAGGCCGATCCGGCAGGGTCCGTGCCTGGCACCGCGGGTGCCCCCGAGACCAGCACCGCTGTCCGGGACCGGCCAGGGCCTGCTGACCTCGGGGCTCATCCTGGCGGTCATGGTGATCCCGATCATCGCCGCGACGGGTGATCATCTCGGTCTCCCGGCGACATGCCAGTGACCGCAGCGCGCAAGGCCAGCGACGGACCGGTGCTCGCCGAGGCCGGGTCGGCCTTCACCGAACGCCAGGCGAGCGCGGCTGACCGGGTGTCCGGGTCTGGTGCCGGGCCGTCCGGGTCTAGTGGCACCGCGCCGTCCGGGTCTGCGGCCAGGCCGGCCGGATCCGGCGCCGGGGCTGGTGCCACCGCCCGGTCCAGGTCGTCCAGCGGGATTCTCGCCGACCGGATAGCGGCGGCCCTGGTGCACCATGAGCCCGGCTGGCGGCTGCCCAGGCACACCGCGCTGGCGCGGCGCTACAACGTCAGCCCCGCGGAGATCGACGCGGCAGTCGGGGAACTTGCCGCGCGCCGGCTGATCCGCCGTCTGCCGGACGGGCAGCTGTACCGGGCCAGCCCGGCTGAGTACCTGATCCCGCTGGAAGGGACTGCCGGCCTCGCCTCGTACATCGACCCGATGGGCAGCCAGATTGCCTGCCGGAGCCGGCAGGTGTCCTGGCGCCGGGTGCCCGAGGACATCGGCTGGGCGCTCGGCGTGGCGCCCGGCGAATCGGCCTGCGTCATCCGGCTGCTGTGGACAGCGGACGGGGAGCCCGCCGCGCTCGCGACGACCTACCTGGCCCGGCACCTGGCCGCAGAGCCCGCCAGCCAGGGTAGCGAGCCGCTCACCGTCCCGCCTGCCGCGCTCGCGGTGCTGCCACTGCTCGCCGTGCCCGGCACGGACGACATGGCCGCGCAGAGTAGGGCTGCGGGCACCGATGACGCGGCGGCGCGGGCGAGCCTGCCTGGCACGACGGAGGGCGCTGGGCAGGCCCCGGGTGCGGCGGACGAAGAGACAGCGCGGGCCGAGGATGACGACGCCGCGGATGCGGCCCCCGGCGCGGCCTGCCAGCCGCGCGCTCTCTTCATCGAGCTGCACCCGCCGCCGCCCGCCGTGGCCAGGAGCCTGCGACTATCGGCCGGCCAGCCCGCGGCCATGGTGACCGTGCGCTTCGACGACCCGGTCAGGAGGCGCGCCCGGTCGCCCTGACCGTCGCCGTGCTCCGCCCCGACATGTTCCGGATCGTCGTCGAGTCGGCAGCCGGCCCGCTGCCGGACGGAACTACGGCCAGTTTCTCAGGTGCCTGGACATACGCCTCGCAGGACTGGGAACCTTGAGCCGAAATGCCTGCGCCCGCACCCGCCGCGGCGGAGCGCGCGCCGCGGCGCGCCCGCTACCTTATTCCGAGGGACACTCCCCGGCGCGGTGAGATATTCGCGGCCATGGGCGTGGCCGCGCTGCTTGCGCACCTGCTGTTCGCCCAGCTCACCCTGGTGCTGGCGGTCGCCTTATACGCGGTCGGCACGGTGAGCAGATGGCGGCCGCAGTGGCTGGCTGGGCCCGCCTTCGCCGGCCTGGTCTGGGCGCTCGCGATCGGCCCGGCGGCCGCAGTCGCCGGGTTCATGGCCGGGCCGCGGCTGGTCGCCGCGTACCTGAGCGGCATCGCCGGGGAACCAGGCCGCCTGCTGCACATGGCCCCGGCGTTCGCCGGGCTGGGCCACTGGCTGCCCGGGCAGCTGCCGCTCGCGCTCATCCTGGCCGCGGCCGAGGTGGCCGCAGCGCGCTGGCTGAGCTGGCTGCACGCGGACGCCCGCGCCATTGCCCCGGCGCGTCCCGGGCTCATCGCGGCCGCGCGACGGCGGTACGCGACGGCGACCGTCCGGTCGGGCGGCGTTGTCACCAGGGACGGCGCATGCCTGGGAGTCGACCAGGCGGGCGGCGGCCTGGCAGCGGTTTCCTGGCGGGAGGCCGAGGGCGGCGTGCTGGCCGCTGGTACCGCCGCGCCAGGCCAGGCTGCACGGGGCCAGGCCGGACCGGGCCCGGCTGGACCGGGCCCGGCTGCACGGGGCCCGGCTGCACGGGGCCCGGCTGCACGGGGCCCGGCTGCACGGGGCCGGGCTGCACGGGGCCGGGCTGCATGGGGCCAGGCCGGACCGGGCCCGGCTGGATCGGGTCCGGCGGAAACCGGGTTCCAGCTCGTGCATGCGGCGATCAGGCGGCGCAAGCCGGTCATCGCCGTCGACCTGACCGGGAGGCGCTGGCTGCCCGGCTCGCTGGCCGCCGTATGCGATGCAGC